>JAABTB010000058.1 GCA_011390085.1 Desulfobacula sp. | reverse complement strand
CCGTATCCCTTCCATTTCCATCTTGGCCAGGACCTGGATCAGGGGCGTTTCAATGTTATCCATCAGATCTGAAAGCCCGCCGGCCTGAATGCTTTTTTTAAGCGACTGATAGGCCATAAAGGTGAGGTCCGCATCCTCACCGGCATAATTCACCGCTTCCGGAATGGGGACATCCTGGAACCCGATCTGATTTTTGCCTTTGCCGGTCACCTCTTCATAGGAAATGGTTTTATGGCCGAAAAGGGTCATGGCGATATTGTCAAGGCTGTGTCCCCGGGTGGACGGATTTAAAAGATAGGATGCGATCATGGTATCAAAGGAAATCCCCCGGAGGGTGATGCCGAACCGGGAGAGGACGATATAATCATATTTGATATTCTGTCCGACTTTTTTCACCTCCGGGTTTTCAAGGACGGGTTTGAAAATCCGAAGAATATCTTCTTTTGCCGGTTGCTCCACCTCACCGGGCGAGGTGTGGCCCACGGGGATATAAAAGCCCTGGTTCTCCATATAGGAAAAGGAAATGCCGACAAGCCGGGCTTCTGTGGGATTTTTTGAAGTTGTTTCCGTGTCCAGGGCAAAAATACCTTTGTTCTCAAGGACATGGGCCAGCTTTTCAAGTTCCCTCAAGTTGGTGATGAGCTTATAGATTTTTTCAGACGGGTCCGGCTTTTTTGCAAATTCATTCATCAGGGTATTGAATTCAAGCTCCTGGAAGAGGGCAAAGGCCTCCTGGGTGTTATAGGGAATGAGCTTAAAATCTTCCATGGTTCCGGTCACCGGAACAAACCGGTCAATGGTGGCCAGCTTGCGGCTTAAAAAAACAAGATCCCGGCTTTGGGAAAGGTTTTCATGGAGCTTCTTTTTTTTCTTAAGGCCGTCGAGATTCTGATACAGGTTTTCAATGGAGCCGAATGTTGCAATGAGTTCCGTTGCGGTTTTCGGTCCGACGCCGGCCACACCGGGAATATTGTCCGAAGTATCACCGGCAAGCCCCAGGACATCGATGAACTGTTTTGGCTCTATTCCCATTTCCGCCTTGATCCGGCCCACATCCTGAACGGTGTCTTTCATGGGATCCCACAGAGTGCACCGGTCCGTCACCAGTTGGATAAAATCCTTGTCACCCGTCACCATGATCACATCAAAGCCCTCTTCCTCGGCAAGCCTTGCATAGGTCCCGGCAAGATCGTCGGCTTCATAGCCCTGTTTTTCCATGATGGGAATATTCAGGGCCCGGATCAGGCGCTTGATATCCGGGATCTGAGCCGACAGTTCTTCGGGCATGGGCGGCCGGTTGGCCTTGTATTGATCATATAGCTTGTGCCTGAAGGTCGGGCCTTTGACATCAAAAAGGACCACGGCATAGTCCGGGGTGTTTTCCTTAAACAGCTTTAACAGGATTCGTGCAAACCCAAAGGTGGCATTGGTGGGCCGGCCTTTTGAGGTGGAAAGGTTCCGGATGGCGTGAAAGGCCCGATAAAGAAAGGCGCTGCCGTCAATGAGAAATATTTTTTGGGGAAGTGTCATGGTTAACCTTTTATGAACATTGGATTTTTATGCCAAAGGCATATATACTATCTTTTTTATTAAAGGAGAAGTATATTTCTAGAATGAGCCGGGACGCTGAAAAACGGATGGAAAACCGAAGAAAAAAGAGATCAAAACAATGCCATTGCTGCGGACAAACCTTCATGTTCTGCTGGAATTGCCGGTGCGGATTCTCCATCTGCCAGACCTGTATGTATGAAAACCAGTGGGGGATGACCTGCAACGGAATTACCTGGGAATGCCCGGATTGCGGCGGGCAGAACGGATACGGCAACCAATAGGGTTATATTGCATTCGCCGGGGATGCATACAAAAATCAGTAGGTCATCCATAAACCTGTGAAGGGAGGAGGACGTGGAAAAAAAAATCAAGGTGGGAACCCTGATATCGGGTGGGGGCACAAATCTTCAGGCCATTATTGATGCGGCCCACAGCGGTAAGATCGGTGCGGATATCGTTTTTACAGGGTCGGACACCCCCGGTGTCAGAGGGCTGGAGCGGTCCCAAAAGGCCGGGATCGATACCTTTGTGGTGGATTATTCAAAAATCATCCGGTCCTGTAAAAAAGGGATAGAAGATACGGATCTGCCGGAAGATTTCGATTTTGAGGAGATTAAAGCAAAACAGAGACTTTTTAAAACCGGGATACCTGAAAACCAGGTGAGATTTTTTCTGAAAAGCCGGGCCATGGCCGAAAAAAGGCTTCTGGACCATATCCGTGAATATGAGATGGACCTTCTGGTCCTTGCCGGATTCATGAGGGTGCTGACACCTTATTTCATTGACCGGATCAATACCGTACCGGGACGGCACAGGATCATGAATATCCATCCGGCCCTTCTTCCTTCGTTTCCGGGAACGGACGGGTATGGCGATACCTTTCGCTATGGCTGTAAAATCGGCGGCTGTACCGTCCATTTTGTCGATTACGGCGAGGATACCGGCCCCATCATCGGACAGAAAGCCTTTGAGATTGAGGATACGGATACCCTTGAGGATGTGAAACGAAAAGGCCTTACAAAGGAGTGGGAACTCTATCCCCAATGTATCGGAAAATTTGCCGATTCTGTTTTGCCGAAAGATTAGTGTAAATGAGTGATAGATCCAATAAAACCTGCCCCATCAGCGGACTTCCGGTGATTTCAAGACCGGACTGGGTATATACGGGCAAAAAAGACGGCTTTAAGGTCGAGGTGTCTCTCATCGGGGGAAGTATTCTTCATACAAAAGCCCGGGGCTATGTGAATATTGACGACCAGATCAACAGCATCCGGCTCCAGGACCAGGTTGCCGGAACCGTCATCGGCGAAAAAAAACCCTTTATCCAGATCCAGGACTGGGAAAATTTTAAAGGGGCTTCCAACGACGCCCGCCAATATTATATCAATTACCTGAAAAACAATGACAGGGTCAGGGGCGTCATCTTCTGTCATCCCTCCTTTATGTTCAAAATGAGCATTAAACTGGGGAAACGTTTGAATATGGTGCCTTTTCCCGTTTATATCGCCGATGATTATGCCGGGGCTATCAAAACAGCCCAAAAATTGATGGAAAAAATGAAAGGCCCTGATCGAGATTTTCCCCTGCAATGGGTCTCCGATGAACCGGATTTGGAGCCGTTGGCGCAAAGGATTTCCAGAGAGGATTGGAAACTTCAGCGGGCCAGGAAATATTATCTCCGGAAAATTTCCGAAATTCAAAAACGCTACCCCTCATCCTTGTCCGTCATATACGGGATAAACCGTTTCATGGCCTTGATGATGAATATCAGCAAAGCCTTTCTTTCTTTTCGGATTGTTGTCGCCAAAGATATCCACGATGCCCTGGACATCATTCAACGGGAAAAGCGTGGAGGAGAAACAAATACGGGTGGAATAAAGGAGGAGGACCCGGATAAGCGGTTTGATATCCGGATGGAAAAATTCAAGATCCAGTTGCTGAATTATATGGGAACCCTGGACTGGGACCAGAAGGGCATCGGGGATCAGAACATTGATGCCGGCCACCCGTTTAAAGAGGTCTTCGAGGCCCTGTCCATCATCAAGGCCGATCTTGACGCCGTGTTTGAGGAAAGGGATGGGGCCGAAAAAAAACTCCGCCAAAGCGAGGAAAGATATCGCAATATCCTTGAAAATATGGATGACGGATACTATGAGGTGGACCTGGAAGGGAATCTTCTTTTTTTTAATGAAACCCTTTCAAAATTGCTGGGGTATTCCCATGAAGAATTTTCCTCAATGAATTACAGCCGGCTCATTGATGAAAAAACCGCAAAAAATGTGTCGGAAATATTTAGAAAAGTCTATGAGACCGGTGTTCCAAAGAGGGATCTCGGATATGAGCTGATCAACAAAGAGGGCCGGAAATTGTATGGGGAAATCTCCATTTCCCTCCGGTATGACAATGACGGAAAAATCTGCGGGTTCAGGGGAGTTGTCCGGGACAGGACTGAGAAAAAGGCTCTTGAGGATGAATTGATCCGTCACCGGGACAGTCTTGAAAAAATGATTGTTCTTAGAACCCGGGAACTTGAAGAAGAGACCCTCCAGAAAAATTATGCAAAAAAAGTGAATACCTCTATTTTTAATATTTCAACCGCCGTCAACACCGCTCAAAGCCTTGATGAATTATACCCCCTCATCTACCATTATCTCAATGAGATTGTGGAAATGCCCAATTTTTATATCGGGATCTACGACCGGGGAAAGGATTCCGTCATCGTTCCCTATCATAAGGATCAATATGATGAGCATCTTCTGGAAATTCCACAGATTTCAGCCCGGGCCTCCTTGTCCAGTGAGGTTGTTCTCAACCAAACCCCCTTGTTTTTGAAAAAGCAGGACCTTCTGGACCGGCTGAAAAACAAACAAATCATCGGCCATCTGCCTGAAAGCTGGCTGGGCGTTCCATTGGTCAGCCGGGACAGAACCATCGGGCTTCTGTCCACGCAAAGCTATACGGATCAGGACCATTTCAGCAGCAAGGACCTTGAAGTCCTCATCTCGATTTCAAACCAGGTTGCCCTTGCCATTGAAAGACGAGAGGCCCTGGATGAGCTTCATGAACGGGAGAAAAAATACACAAGGCTTATTGAAACCACCTCAGCAGGCTACTGGCAGGCAGATGAGAATGATGTCACCGTTGAAGTCAACCAGGCCTTCTGCGAAATGGTCGGGTATGAGGCCCATGAGATTGTAGGAAAAATTGCCTCTGCTTTTTTCGAGGAACAGTCGGTAAAAGACTATGAAGAACTCATGGCCCAGAGTGTCAAAACCCCGGACAGAAGCTATGAGGCAACCTTTGTCAAAAAGAACGGGGAATTGCTGTATTCCAAGATTGATGCAACCACCCTCTTTGATGAAGAGGGGTCCTTCAAAGGGTCCTTTGCCTTTATTACCGACATTTCAGACCGGATCAGATCCCAGGAGGAATTGCACAGGGCCAAGGAAAGGGCGGAAGAAGCATCAAAAACCACCCGGGCCATCATGGAAAATCTCCAGGCCGGGGTGGTTCTGATTCACGCAGAAACCCGCAGAATAGAAATCATCAACCCGGCCGCCGCTAAAATGCTCGGCAGGACACCCAGGGAGATTGTCGGGAAACCATGTCGCCATTTCCTTTGTCCCCAAGACGAAGGCCAATGTCCCGTCATGGATTTCGGGGGCGGAATGGACAAGTCTGAACACTATCTGGTCAATGCCCGGGGCGAAGCTATTCCCATTTTGAAAACCGTGAATCAAGTGGTTTTAAACGGCGAGAATTTTCTCCTGGAAAGCTTTGTAGATATCACGGAACAGAAAAAAGCCGAGGCCGACCTGATGAATGAAACCTTCCGGGCCAATGCCCTGGCCAAGGCAGCCGAAGCCGCGAGTCAGGCCAAATCCGAATTTCTGGCCAATATGAGTCACGAAATCCGGACCCCCATCAACGGCGTTATCGGTATGGCTGAAATCCTCATGGACAGTCCTTTGGCCGAGGGTCAGAAAAAATATATTGAAACCATCCGTTCGGAAGCGGATTCCCTTTTAACCATTATCAATGCGGTCCTGGATTTCTCGAAAATCGAAGCCGGAAAAATGGAGCTGGAATGCATCGACTTTGATGTGAGGAAGATTTTTGATGATCTTTCCGCCACAGTCAGCGTCCGGGCAAGCCGGAAGGGACTTGAATTTTTTTCATTTCTGGACCCGGAGATTCCTGCAGGTCTGAAAGGTGATCCGGGAAAACTCCGGCAGATTTTCATGAACCTTGCCGGAAATGCCGTCAAATTCACCAGTCAGGGTGAAATTTTCATCAGCGGGAAAAAAACCGGTCAAACAAAGGACAAGATCGGCATCCGGTTTGAGGTGAAAGACACAGGGATCGGAATTCCTTTTGAAAAGCACGGTCGCATTTTTGACAGCTTTTCCCAGGCAGACGGGTCGACTACCCGCAAATATGGGGGGACAGGGCTGGGGACCACCATTTCAAAGCAATTGGTGGAACTTATGGGAGGGCAAATCGGCCTTGAAAGCAGAGAAGGGCAAGGATCAACCTTCTGGTTTACCGTGGATTTTGGCATTGCAGGGGTTCTGGCGAAAAACCCCCCACCGGATCTTGAAATCCGGGATTTGGTCACACGACACTCTGTTATAGAATCTCTCCAAAAAGGGATCCGTATTCTGGTGGTTGAAGACTATCCCACCAATCAGCAGGTTGTTCTGAAACATTTAACCGGTGCAGGGTTTCATGCGGTCCTGGCGGAAAACGGGATTCAGGCCGTCGAAGCCTTTAAAAAAGCTCAATTTGACCTGATCCTGATGGATATCCAAATGCCGGAAATGGATGGCTACGAAGCCACAGGCAAAATCCGGGAGATTGAGAAACACCTTTCCAAAGATTCGGCCAAACCCTTACGAACACCCCTGATCGCCATGACGGCCCATGCCATGAAGGGATACAGGGAAAAATGCATTCTGGCCGATATGGATGATTACATGACAAAGCCGCTGAAAAGAAAAGATCTGATAGCCATGGTTGAAAAATGGACCTCGGGCCGCGCCTCAATACCGGAGTCCGGGCCCGAAAAACAAGTCCGGGACCTTTTTGAACCCGGTTCCTTGCCCATGGATATGCCCAAGGCCCTGAAAGAATTTGACCATGATGAACCGTTTTTAAAAGAAGTGATCAATGAATTCCTGAACCAAGTCGGGCAACAGATCGGCATTATCCGCACCGCCGCTGCCGATCGGGATTTTGATACTCTTAAAAAGCAGGGGCATGCCATCAAGGGCGGGGCTGCCAATTTGACGGCCATGAATTTGTCTGAAGCCGCATTCTCCCTTGAAAAAAAGGGAAAAGCACAAAACCCGGATCATCTGGAGGATGATGTGAACCGCCTGATATCTGAATATGAGGCCCTTTGCCGGTATGTGGGCAGGGAGGGTTAGCCTTTATCTTTGCAGTGAGACAGCTTAATTTAACTTAATACGGTTAATGTTTTTTTCTGTTAAGCCTATCCGTATGCACCACCCAGGCAATCTGGAATGATGCAGGAGCCGTTTTGTGTTCAAACCCTTTCATCCCGTTCAGGTATCGCCAATAAGAACTTTCCTTTCCTCCCAGTTTACCTCCTTTGATAATTCCCCTCCATTTTCCAATGCTGCATATGTCTTGTAAAATTTTTCAGTCTCGCAATCCCCTCATTATCGGGTCAATGATTCGGACTGATTATCAGCCACATAGTAACGTCCCGGAAAGGAGGTGTCTCAATCCCCTCGTTATCGGGTCAATGATTCGGACATAACCCTTTATGTATACGGGATAGAAAGGAGGTGAGTCTCAATCCCCTCGTTATCGGGTCAATGATTCGGACAGCACCTTATCAAGAATGGCTTTTATCAAGGCTTTTCAGAGGCAAAAACTGTAACCTCGATTTTTTCGGCTGATTTTCAAAGAGCCTGTTCACATTATTATCTCTCATATAACTTTGTTTTTATTTAAACTCAAGTGGTTATTAACGTCCTGTTAACACCCCTGTATTCCGGCCTGCTGAATAGCTTAATTTCCCGAGTCCGAAGCTGGTCTGCTTGCCCAGATGAACCTTTGAGCAAAAATCCAACAAAGGCAAAAAGACACTCAATGGCCCTTCATAGATTGCAGATCCCATGATTCCACCCATGAGCATTGATTCATCCTGCCGCAATGAATAGCGTTTCCAGTCAAACCATGAAAGCCGGTTTTCCACCAGACGGACATCCTGGGCTTTTTTCACGAGGCCTTTATAATCCAGATCCGGCTCTCCGGCTCCATAGGCCAAAAAGAGAGAGGATACCCTCCTGAGCATGGCCCTCACCAGGATATGGAATAAGAGCCCGTCATGGAGCCTGTTTCCAAATTTTATCCTCAAAGGGGTCTGAAATTCAATTTTCACCCGCCCGGTTTCTCCGGTTTCCTCTGATGCGGCGCCAAGGCATATATCTCTTGTTTCGTACTTTTCCATCCGGGTGTTTTCTCCGGGATAGATCACCCGGTTGTTTTCCGTGACCTGGTTTAATTTAAAACCTGCCCGGCGGCCCCGGATATGCTTCCCGATTCCGTTTTTACCCATCAGTTGAAAGGCGTGGATAAAATAGGGCAAAAATTGATTGGCCTTGCCGAACAGCAGTAGATGGCAGTCGAAAGCCGAGTCTTTGGCGAGACGGGTTTCCCTGTTATGGGGAGGCACAATAACAAAGGGATGGGGCAAAAGATTCCCGTGCCGGTCCTTTTCCCGGCCCTGCTCAAACACCCGGACATAAACGCAGATGTCCTTCAGAAGGCAGGAGTCGCAGTCTGATCTTTTTATGGTGCAAACAGATTGCCTCAGCGCATGGCCGAAACCGCCCCTGAAGGTTGAACCTTTATATGCCGGGAGTTCTGCATCCCCATCAAGGGTGCAGGAAAATCGATAGTTTCCATAAAGCATCGGTCAGAATTCTCATCCTTTGGTTGAAGTATCGTCCGTAAGCTGACCATACCCCACATTGGTTTTTGCCCCTACCCCGATATCCTTCAGAACTGTTTTAAACAGTTGCTTTTTTCGATCCTTCGAAATACAAGAGCTGTCTTTCAGGTCGAACCGGAATTCAAAGACCACGCCGGGCAGGATTTTCAGAAATTTCAAAGGAATGGGATTTTTAAGCGGCTCCTTGTGGGGAGTGATAAAATCATGATCAAAGATCCGCTTCCCGGAATTATTGGACTTAACAATGCCGGCATCAAAGAAAATATCCCGTTTTGGCAGGGGAAGTCTTTTGTCCTCCCTGCTAATACCCTCGAAGATCTCGGCTTCCAGGGAATGCAGATCCATGCCCCCGTCGTGGAGAATTCCGGATAGATACGCTTTTTTCCGTTCCTGCCTTTCCGGTGAATCATAGGGCCTTGGGAAAACACTTCTCAGGACACCCTTGATGGAAGATCCGGGAATAACCGGCAATCCCGAGGTATGATCAAAGAAAAATCCGATCTTGTATTCGTTTTCCACCCCGGCCTCATGGCTGTAGCCGCTACCGATCAAGAGGCCTGGGTTGCATGTCGTAAGGGAAAAACAGGTGTTCCCAAGTTCTATGGTTGTCGGGCAGGGTGTAAATGTATATTTCTGAAAGGCCTGGTTGATTTTCTCAATTGAATTTATGGTTTCAGTCTGAAGCTCAATATCTTTATGTTTTTCCCTGCTTACAATTTCTTCCCAGTCAGTTTTCCGGAAATCTTTATAATAGTGTTTGTAAAAAACATACCCGGCGTTCATCATACTTCCCCTTTTTTTACGAGCCGGAAGGTCCGGATGGCCAGTTTCAAGGCAGTGGTAGCATCCATGATCCGGCGCTTGAGCAGTTTTTCACTGCCTTGATTATTCAGGATATAATCCAGAAGCCTCTCGTTGTCCGTTTCATTGGGCTCCCAACTTGCTTGAGTCTGCTTTTTCAAAATATAAAGAATGGCTTTCATGAGGAGGTGTTTTTCTTTCGCAGAGTCGGCTTTTCTTTCGTTGAATGCCACCGCAGGTTTTAAACCGGCCTGGATAACCGAGGCACCAAAGGAGGCAATATATCCGCTGTACTCGCTTGGAATGGCATTTGAGGGGGTGGTCAGGTGTTTTGCTGCCGCCAGGGCCAGGGGAATCAAAGTTTCAATTTTTCTATCCATGGATACCTCCTTCAGCATTCAGTTTTCTGATATGGGTATAGCCGTATCCGATTGAGGCGTTGGCCCCGATCTGGACCATATCCGATTTCAAAGTTGCATCAAATACGTCCGCCTGCTCTTTTCCCTTTCCAATGATACAGAAAAACCGGGTTTCACGGGGAATGATTTCTTCGTACCAGAGGTTTTTGCTTTCGCCGTTTTCAAGGTTATTCCGTGCAATGACGGGAAGATCTGTTGAGATTTCCTTGAAATCGCTTTCATGGAAGACGGCAAGATTTGGACCCAGAAACGTATCCGAATCTTTCAGTGCGGGTTCGGACCCGGCTTTGAAATCTTCAATGTCCGTTTCCTCC
>JAABTB010000057.1 GCA_011390085.1 Desulfobacula sp. | reverse complement strand
GGACCCCGCCATGGAGAAACATATAGGAAAAAACAGATATGAATTGATTGGCCACGGAAAAATATTTCGACATCTCAGGGACGGTATACTTGGCCGGCACAAGTCCATAGGTATAAAAAAAAGCCTGGTTATCAAATCCGATCTGAATCTGGACAATGAAAACAAGAAGATTAACGGCCATCAGAAAATAGGTCACAACAGGAAGACTGTAAGACGGCTGGTTATCGCGGATGGGTATCATTGAACCACCCGTAAAATATGATCTTTTTCAAGCTCACGTTTGAATTGTTTCAGAATCACCATCACGGCATCTTCTATGGTGCAATCCGTATCGTCCATCGATTCGGCATCGGCACAGTCCTGCAAAAGCGATTTGTTTTCCGTATCAAATCCGACCCTGTGCCGGATATAGTCCAGAAATGTAAAATATAAAACAGGAATATCCGTCGGTTCAAGTCTTGCGATAAAGGTCCGGGTCTTTAAGGGAATATCCTGGTACAACAGGTCCACACAGGCATTCAGATCCTGTGGAAACTCTTCCCTGAAAGGCTCGGAAGGGATATAAGTTCGGGTCTCCCTATCCTTGCGGCTCTCCAGAAACAAAAGGTAAAGCAAAACTTCAAGAATGGTTTTGACATCTGCATAGATGCCGGGCATGGTGCTTTGTCGGGGACCAGCCACATTCAAAACCTGGATCTGGTTCTCCAGAATAAAGGATTTTAAAATAACGGCTGCCTCAAATTCTTCAGAATGCAATAGATCAATATAACAGATGGGCCTTCCCATCCGTTTTGCAAATGTCCGGGTAAACTTTGATCCGCCCGTAAGATCACCCCGGGAAAGGATTACTGTCCCGTGGGAGTCGATGACATTGAGTTTTGTTCTTTCTCTGTAATCCTCACTCCCGGTTTCAGTGAGCCTGTATTTCTCCTTCAAGGGTCCATCCTCTGCTCTTCGTCCCTTTGGAATCCACCCGCCATGGTTTATATTGAATTTGACGGCAATATCAAGAGCTGCCCTGTCTGCTCCCGTCTGGCCGCCTGAAACTATTTTTTTCAGCATCACAATCGTATCACTTGTCTTTAATCCATTCCTTTTCTATAATAACAGCAAAGGGTATAAGTTCAATAACAATTTTTGTTGATTAAGAAAACCGTCGTCTATGAATATCCCTTCCAGAACCGAATGTTTTAACCTGATCAAAACCATGGACATGATGGATCATATTATTGACCACTCGGTCATGGTATCCAATGTTACCCTTTTTTTATGCCATGAACTCAAAAAAAACTCGGCTCTGATCAATGCTGAGCTTGCCGTTTCTGCTGCACTGCTTCATGATATTACCAAAACCCGGAGTTTTTCCACCAGGGAAAACCATTCCGAATCAGGAGGGTGCTTATTAACGGACATGGGATATCCTGAAGTCGGGAGCATTATTCGCCAGCATGTGATTCTGGATTCCTATGCAGCCGATTCCCCGGTTTCAGAGCAGGAAATTGTCAATTATTCCGATAAAAGGGTATTGCATGACAAGGTGGTCTCCCTGGATGAAAGACTTGACTATATCAGGGTAAGATATGGTAAAATCACTGAATTTGAAAGCCGTATCCGAATCATGAGTCAAAATACACTGGGCCTGGAAAATAAGATCTTTTCCCATCTGGATTTTTCACCGGACCAATTATCGGCTCATATTATAAATCAGATAAAAAGGACGGATTATCCTTGATTCAATCCACCACAAAACATTGAACAATGGCGAAAAGATCATTTATCTCAAAAGGCTTTGCCAGAAATGCATCTGCCCCGACAGTCTGAGATTTTCTTTCATTATCGGAAACTCCGGACATAAGGATAAAAATTTTATCCGGATATTTTTCTCTGAATTTTTCCATTAACTCGAATCCATTCATTTCCGGCATATCCGCATCGGAAATAACAATATCCACTTCTCCGCCCGTATGGATGTATTCCCAGGCCAACCTTCCATTATCAAAGGATTTGACCTCACGGTTGACGCAATAGGTCAACGCCGTTACGGTCAGATTCTTGATCAGTGTATCATCATCAACAACCAGTATTTTGACATTGTTAATTATGACAAAACCTCCTTAAGAAATGATCAGGCGACCTTTAATACCTTATGGAACAGTTCAATCTGTTTATTGGGGAACGCGTATTCCGTAATGATCTCGATGTTATCCCGGACGGCTTCTCTTCTGTGGATACCCAGAGGATAATCTTCGCTGACAATGGCTGCCGCCATGACGCTTAAAAGTTTTACACGCTCCCGGAACAGGTGGGATGATGTTTTTGGTCCGAGAAAGGACAAATCAATATTTGAAATAAGTTTATGAACAATTGAGGCAGTATCCAAGGCTGCGGCTTTTCGAAACTCTCCGGCTGGATATCCTTTTAGGGATGCTTTGATCATAACGATCATAAGGTGAAGATGCATCAGAAAAATCTCTTTTTCACCCATCTCATTAATCTTTTGATATACCGAGCCGAATCGTTTCATCTCTTCTTCTTTTACAAGCTAATCCCCATAAAAAAACTCCACTAGTATTATCACATATACTGAATAGATCAACTCTTTTATTTCTTATTTATTGAAATTGAGACAAGGGGATCAATAAGCTCTATAAGCCTTTCAATCCTTTGTTGAAGCGATAATACCAGGGTTTTCCACTCTTCTTTTTCAGAATTTTTAAGAGCAAAGAATTGCTCTGTTTTTGTATTTAAAACTGCATACTGTTTAAATCGTTCCTTTGCTTTTTCCCTAAAATCCCTTGCGGCTGCATCAATGAGCGGGAAAAAATAATGGTTGTTTAAATCAGTCCCGAATTGTTCAAATTGTTTCTTAAAAATTTTTTGATTTTCGGTTTTAATTTTCCGGGCCGCCTTTTTCAGGGCCGGAGTAAAGGAAATCGTTGATCGTTTATCTATAAGGGAAAATAAAAACTGAGACAGGGTTTTCAAACCAAAGCCCGCCATGACCCTGGTTTTTATTTTAGATGTATATAGGGCTTCAAATAGGCCGGCCGGTAATTGAATCCCCAGTATTTTTTTTATTTCACCCAGGTCCGGGGCATAAAACCCGGCCGGTTCCTGATCTTCTGATAAAAGCCCGGCCTTAAGGCAGGAATACTCATTTACCGGCAACAGATGGACCTGATAGGACTCAAACAAGGATTGAAAAAAAGATTGGATCCTTTCTTCCTGCTGATTTATAAAATTTTTCAATAAAGGCTTAACCGCTTCAAGAACATACAGATCCACCCTCCTTTGGAATTCCTTGAATATGAGGAACAAGATCCCGTTAAAACCGGTTTCCTCTCTCTGATCTTTAAAGGATTCAATTTCAAATGAAAGCAAAGAAAGATATTCCTGGATATCCTTTAAAACACCGTCTTGATCCTGAAAAAACATTTGATGGACATGGGTATGAATCTCTTTTTGTAATCCCTGGACCGCATTTTCAAGGGAATCATGAACCAGGCTCTCAAGGCGGCGTGCATTCTGATCAAAATTTGAGATCGCCTGTTTTGCCCGTTCTTCTTTTTCCGACTCGGAAGAAAGAAGATCAAGGAAGATATGAATCCGAAGGGTTAAATCGTTCAGAAAAACAGAAAGCCGTTTCATGGGATTAAAGATTAAAAGATCATGGCGACGGCTATCAATCCTGTCCTTAAATCGAAGCTTGAATTCATGAGTTTTCAGATCACAGTATTGGACCATCTTCTTTTCTTGTTGCCAGGATTCCAACCGTAATTTATCCTTTTTGGAAATTTTCGATGGTATATTTGAAAAATGGTTCAACAAAAGTGAAAAAGAATAAAGTTCCGGCTCTATTCCCAGCAAGCACAAGTCTTGGCGGATATTGTGTTCAATTTTCAACACATCTTCAAGGGATTCATGTTCGGTCAGATCACAATTATTGATAAAAAAAATATTCTCCAGCAATCCCAGATTTTTAATCCGTTTTAAAAATACCATGTCGGATTCTCTCAATCCGGTCCTGGAGCTGATACAGTAAACCATCAGGTTGGAAAATTCCAGATAGGTCAATATTCTTGAAAGCTGAGAAGGGTCGGTTGAATCCACTCCCTGGCAATCGGCTATTTCAATATGGGGGTCAAGGTCTTTCACAGGTACAAAAAGACAAACATCCTTGATATAAAAGGCTTTATCAGGATCACTGGTATAGTCCTTAACCCTTTCGAATTCCCGAGATTCAAAACAGACGACGGTTTCATCGGATTCTACCAGATCTTTTAAGGCATCAAATCCTTGAAGGGCATGGCGGATGGAAAAGATTTCAGAGGAGGCGGTCCCATGATCCGGGGCAAAGGACCGGGTAAGCGCCTGATACGTCTTTTCAAGCAATTTTCTGTCATTCTTCCGGCGGATATCAAAATCTCTTGAAAATTGGTCTTCGATGACATCATCCGGAGCCGATAAAAGGAATTTTCGTAATCCGCCATTGATTTCATCCCAGGATCTTAAAAAAATCCGCGCCTGGTTCTTTTTCCCTTTTTGTATTCTTGTGGTAATGGAAGTGACAACGCCTGCCCCTCTTTTTACAAGTTCTTTTCCCAGGAATGCATTCACAAATGTGCTTTTACCGGATTTGATGGCTCCGACAACCGCTATTTTCAGTTTGTCCGAAACCATGGCGTCGGAAATCTTTTCAAGAAAAGATCGATATTGAGAAGAGGGCTCGAGCAGCCCCGGAATAGTCTGCGCTGTTTCAAAAACCGAGCCGGCTTCAGCCAGAATTTCTTCAATGGCGTTATTAGGGATTTGGAGAGTTATCATACCGGCAGGATAAACATTTATATCATCATCATTGCTTTTTCATATCTCAATTCCGTATTGGTCGAGAAAATGATTTCCCTTGAAATCGGACAAGTCAGCCAGGCTGAATCATTTAATTCATTGTCCAACTGCATCGGTCCCCACCCGGCACATCCAAGCAGGATCATAAAATATTCCGGTCCTTTTTGAACGGCAATGGCCTCAAGGATATCCCGTGAATTGCTTAACGCAAGCCAATCCTCCACCTTAAGACTTTCCTGCCAGTCAAAGGGAGGGCCGTGCAGAACAAACACCCCGCTGGGCTGGACCGGTCCGCCCAGATAGATTTCGATTTTATCAACAATCGGATCACACTCAATCTTCAAATCCTCAAACAATTCCCTGCCTGTCAGGAGCGGATGCACTTTATTGACAATGAATCCAAGGGCGCCGGATTCGTTATGTTCACAGAGACAGGTAAGGGTCTGGGCAAAATTGGGATCAGGAAGTCCGGGAATGGCAAGGAGAAATCTTCCCTTCATGCTTTGTGAAATTTCATCGTTCATGAACCAGCTCCATTATGGTGTTCCACTTTGTGTTTTGTATCATTTAGGAACAATCAGTTTGAAATATTTTGATCTGCTTTGCAAGCGTTTTATCATTAACGGAACAATGACTGCCCATTCAATTCTCTTCCTTTCTGCCATAGACATCATCAAACCGGACAATATCATCTTCACCCAGATAGGACCCCGATTGAACCTCGATCAGTTCCAGCGGTATTTTTCCGGGATTTTCAAGCCGGTGCGGGGTGCCCAGAGGGATATAGGTGGATTCATCCTCTTTCAGCATCACCTCTTCTTCTCCTCTGGTAATAATGGCTGTGCCGGAGACCACCGTCCAATGCTCGGCCCGATGAAAATGTTTTTGAAGTGAAAGTTTGCCTCCCGGCTTTACGGTAATTCGTTTGACCTGAAATCTTTGTTCGTTGTCCATGGTCTCGTAACTGCCCCAGGGTCTGTAAACCTTTCTATGGGTCACGGATTCGCTTCTATTCTGATCCTTAAGCTTCAGGACGATTTTCTTGACATCCTGAACCCGGTCCCGGGGGCATACCAGGATAGCGTCTTTGGTTTCGACAATGACAAATTTTTCAATACCCACGGCTGCCACAAGGCTGCTTTCGGAAGAAATATAGGAATCTTTGACATCATTCAGCAAAACGTCTCCTTTAATGACATTTTGGTTTTCATCCTTTTTGCCCGCCTGCCATAAGGCATCAAAGGATCCAAGATCGTTCCAGCCCCCGTCAAACGGGATGACAATACCATTCAGGGTTTTTTCCATGACTGCATAATCGATTGAATCCGAGGGAATGCGGCTGAATATATCTTTATTGAGCCTTAAAAAATCAAGATCCCGGACCCCGGCCCCGATTGCTTCTCGACACGGTCTCAGAAGGCCTTCTGCATATTTTTCAAGTTCGCCTAAGATGACGGATGCTTTAAACATGAACATTCCCGAATTCCAGCAATAGTCTCCTGAATCAAGATATTTTCGGGCCGTTTCAAGGTCTGGTTTTTCAACAAAGGAATCGATGCAGGAGGCTCCGGTATTTGCATCCAGCAGGCCTCCTTTTTTTATATAACCATACCCGGTTTCCGGTGAATCCGGCACGATGCCGAAAGTGATGAGTTTATCCTTTTTCGCATATTCATAACCTGAATTGATAACGGCATGAAACCGGGGAATATTTTCAATGACATGGTCTGCCGGCAGGACCAGAAGGACAGGATCATTGGTTTGTTCCATGGACTTTAATGCGGCAACGGCAATGGCCGGGGCTGTATTTTTCCCCACAGGTTCCAGAACAATGGCCTCAGGTTCGATTTGTATCTGTCTTAACTGTTCAGCCGTCATAAACCGGTGCGCTTCATTGCAGACGACAATGGGTGAGCCGACCGCTTCAACGCCGTCAAGCCTTAAAAGGGTGTTCTGCAGCATGGTATGGCTGTTTTCGATAGAAATGAGCTGCTTCGGGAAAAGCTCCCGGGACAAGGGCCAGAGTCTTGTACCTGATCCGCCGGCCAGAATGACTGGAACAATCATGAAGGGTCTCCTATGCTTTTGGTTTTTCCGCCGTGAAAATATTAATATTCAATCCCTGATTGACGGGGAATGATTCGATTTTATGAAGCTTAAAGCCTGTTTCCATCAACCAGGTTTTAATTTTTTCCTTTTCAAAACCAGACCATGCACCGCCCATGAGTTCTCTGATCTTGACCTGATCGTGAAGATCAAAATCAGACAAAATAAGTGTCCCTCCGGGAATAAGGGTTCGGAAGGCTTCCAGAAAAGGTAATTCCGGTTGTGAAATATGATGCAGGACCATGTTCATAATAGCGGTGTGGGTTTCTTTGTTTTTCATGGGAAGATGTTCAAGCTCACCCAGTCTTAATTCGGCATTGTCTTTTCCCAGGAGTCTTAACCTTGCCTGCTCAAGCATTTCAGGGGAGCTGTCAATGCCGATGAGCCTGACCCGGGTCTGTTCCGACAATTTTTCAAGCAATTCTCCGGTTCCGCATCCCAAATCCGATATGCTCCCCTGAAAAGATATTCGTTTGATGATCATGGAATTTAAATCAAAGCTGCCGAGCACCTGTTTTTTCAATTGATCCCAGTGGGGCGCCACGGTTTTAAAAAAACGCCGGGTCATATTCTGCCGGATTTTGATCATTTCACCGGCTTTTTGAAGATCATTGCGGATTTCTTCCATTTCATCGCTGTTGTCCGTCAGGTCCATAAAAGCATTGATAAAATCATTCCGGGTTGCTGCATAATAGGTAAAACTGCCGTCTTTTCGGGATGTGAGCAGTCCTGATTCAAGCAAAATTTTCAAATGCCGGGACACCCCTGATTGAATCATTTCAACCACCAGAACGATTTCATTTACATTGAGTTCATACCGGCGCAGGATATATAACAGCCGGAGGCGGGTTTTATCGGATAGGGCCTTGAAACATTTGATTAATTCCATTGCCCCTGCTATTTAACCGTCATCACAGGACAGTGTGCGCCAAGAATAACGGCCTGGGCCGTTGATCCAAAGATCAATTTCCCAACCTTTGACCTGCTGCGGACTCCCATCATGATTTCATCAACCTTGTTTTCCCTGGCGAATTTTACAATATCCTCGCCAGGTTCAAATCCCCGGATCAGAAGATGGGTTTCATTTTTTATGCCCAGACTGTCAAAATAAGCCTTTGCCGTTTCAAGATTTTTTTCCGCATCAATGATTTCCTGCTGGTCGGTTTTGTCTCCGCCGATCAACGATGTCACAATATAAATCATGCCGTCAAAGGCTTTGGCATGTTTTACGGCTATGTCCATCAAATCTTGCCCCACATTGGTCCCTTTATATCCCACCAGAATCTTCATCGTGCCTCTCCTCTGAATTTGTTTTAAGACAAATTGGCTCTTACCCGTAAAATATGATTTTTTAACATTTTTTTTAAGGCTTGGGTATGAAAAACAAAAGGGTCTTGAAAATATTTCAAGACCCTTGATTTTATTTTGGAGGCGGCTTCCAGATTTGAACTGGAGAATAACAGCTTTGCAGGCTGCTTTATGCCATTTCCTTTGCTTTCCCTTACCTTCCCTATTCATACCAATATGCTGAAATTAAACAAAAATATTTAAATACAATATTCATTGACTCACCTCAAAATACTTGTATATTTAGGCTGAAGGGGTGAAATTTAAAACGTCTTTTCCCTTTATTGACAAGAGCTTCCGTTAAATACCCGCCCATATTAGGGCCTTTTTTCGGTGAAATTATGGCTGTAATAAAAAAAAATTCAAGCTGTAAGAACTGAGAGCCGGGGGACCGACAAAAATAAAACAACAATTAATATTTTTTTGCTGAAGACTTTTGCATGGAAGTCCTGGTATACAGACAAAACAGATTTGCCGGGACAGGGAAGCATTGCCGTAGACATGGTCCCGGTGTGCGTGGGTGTTGATGATATCGTATCACAATGATCTCTCCGGACCATTCAACAGGGCCATGCTTTTGTAATAAAGCCGTTCATGTTCTGCCAGGACCTTTTTCCAGGTCAGCGGACAGGGATGAGACCTATTGTGGATTGAAATTTGTCTTAACCGCTTATCGTCATTGATAAGCTCAAGAAGTTTTACTCCCATATCCATATCATTATCGGCGAGCAATCCTTCTTTCCCATGACGGATAAAGGATCGTATTCCTCCGTGTCCCATGGCGACAACCGGCAGGCCGGCGCATCTGGCTTCCAGGGCGGCAATGCCGAAAGATTCCAGAATGGACGGCAGAACAAAAATATCAGACTGAGAAAAGACCTGTTTTATTTTTTCCTGGGGCAGAGCCCCCATGAGGATGATATGGGAGCCAAGATCCAGCTTTTTTATCAGGCGCCTCATCTTTGTGTATTCAAACCCTTTGCCGATGATGATCAGTTTCCAGAAGATGTGCCCATGAATTTTTTTTCTGATGCCATGCATGATTTTGATCAGGTGCAGGGGTCTTTTCCGCATGGTCAGCCGCATGACTGAAACCAATTGTATATGTGCAGGGTCAGGATGTTTCCGGGGAACGGCCCAATATTGGGGATCAATGCCGTTTGGCAGAGTTTCAATTTCTCCAGAGACTCCGGCCTGCCGGACTTCCATGGATATTCTGTCACTGACCGCTGAAAAAACAAATGGCCATCGGGCCCATCCCGTTATTCTGTCCATCAGCCGGAGCACCCGGGTAAATTCCCCCAGAAAAGAGTGAAAGGTTATCATGCCGGGTATGTGGTGCTTTTTCATGAGACACAGACCGGCAAAAGCAAAGGGTGAGATATAACTGAAATGGCAGTGGACCAGGTCATATTTTTCAGATTTCAGGACGGCTTCAAGAGAAAGGATTCCTTTTTTTGATATCATGACATTAAAATAAGGCAACAAGGGGGTTGAAATCCTGATGATTTTAAGGTCGCCTGTTTTTTTTGTGCCGGGTATGGGGGTGATCACATGGACGTCATGTCCTTTCCGGGTCAGCCGGGTTCCCAGTTCTTTGAGGTGGGATTCAATCCCCCCGATTCTTGGAAGATACCAGTCGCAGACCAGGGCAATTTTAAGGGGGGCATGATTAAAGGTCGCCATATCGGGATCAGTTACTCTTCAGGGGAATCAGTTCATCAGCAACCGGGAATATCCGTAAAAAAACGGAGCTGAAAAAATAAAGGAATCATAAAC
>JAABTB010000005.1 GCA_011390085.1 Desulfobacula sp. | reverse complement strand
ATTTCTGAAAAGGGCTTATCCTTGATATTTCCAAGGCTTTTTTCCCTCCAGAACTGATCGGGGTAGACTTCCCCGTCCCATGAAATACAACCGATCCCCCGGCCTGAATTATTGCCCTCATTCATTTCCAGAAGTTCCAGAACTTCGGCAGCCCTTTCCGGGTTCTCATCCAGAAGCCGCTGATAAACATAGGGTCCGTCCGCATGATTATCCACCGTCAGGATTTCTTTGGGCAGAAGCCGGTCATGGAGATCCCGGGTCCGGTCCATAATCAAATCCAGCACTTTTCTGGTTTCCTCATGGGAAAGGTCTTCCTTGGCGATTTCCGATCCCCGGCCGGAATAGACCAGGTGATAGAAACAGGCCCTGGGAATATTTTTTTCTTCAAGAAGGTCAAAAATGCCGGGGATGTCTTTTACATTTCTTTTGTTGATGGTGAACCGGAGTCCCACTTTGATGCCGGCTTCCTTGCAATTTTCAATGGCGGCCATGGCCTTTTTAAAAGAACCCTTGACCCCCCTGAACAGATCATGGGTTTCTTCAAGGCCGTCCAGGCTGATGCCGACATAGGATAAGCCGATCTCTTTCAAGGTTTTGGCTTTTTCTTTGGTAATCAGGGTGCCGTTGGTGGAAATCACGGCCCTCATTCCTTTTTTGACGGCATATTGCGCATATTCCACAAGCCTCGGATGGGTCAGGGGTTCGCCCCCGGAAAACAGAAGCACCGGAACGCCGAAACCGGCAAGATCATCGATCATGGCAATGCTTTGCTCATGGGTGAGTTCATTATCATAGGACAGGTCTTCTGATCTTGCGTAGCAGTGGACGCATTTGAGATTGCAGCGTTGGGTCATATTCCAGACCACAACCGGTTTTTTGTCCTTTGAAAATTGCAGGAGATGCGAGGGCAGTTGTCCTGAATCCCTTGAGTATCGTAATGCATCAGAGGGTTCTACAGTGGCGCAATAAAGTTTTGAAATTCCAATCATTTTATCTCTTTTCGGATTAGATCGTTGAGATAGGTCTCATGATCTGTTAATGCGTTTTTTGACAGAAAGAACCTGTTTTTACCTGTTTTTTCCCGGATAAGATTGAATCCGTCATAATAGGTTGAATAGATATTTGATAATATTTCCTCACTGGCGGCATTATGGTTGATGAATTGTTCGATGAGAAAATCAATGGCATCTTCTTCAAAAACAATATTCAGGTTATAGGTTTTGGACACTTCAAGCTCAATTTCTTTTACCGAGTCATGGAACCCTTTGATTTTTTTAACGGCATCCTCAATTTCCATGACATTGTTGCAAAAATACAAGGCTGCCATCCGGCACCGGACTTCGGAAAGCGTCAGCCCGTATTTGATGGAAAAGGTTTTCCAATGGTCTGTCAGATAGGACAGGATATTGTTTTGATGATCCAGAAACACCCTTTCATATTCCAAATTCCAATGGGATTCATTCTTCTTTGACAACAGATCCAGGACATTTTTTTTCGGGTTTGTCAACAGTTCTCCGGTAACGGCAAACCGTGTAATGTCCCGGGAAGGCAGTTTTTCTTCAAAATCGAGCAAGGCTTCTTCAGCAACACTGACCAGTCCCCGAGCACCCGTATTCTCTTTAGACGCCTTATGGGCAAATACCCGCAAGGCTTCGTCACCGAACACGATTTTGATGCCATAGGCGCTGAAATCAAGGCGTTTGCTCAAGATAACCGGATTATTGGGCATTTTCAGAATTGCATAGAGATCTTCTTCACTCAAGGGATCCAGGACACACCGGACGGGAAGCCGACCCACAAATTCCGACTCAAATCCGAATTCTACGAGATCCTCGGCCTTGGTTTGCCTGAGAAGGTCTTCATCCTTCTGGGATTTGATGAGATTGGATCCAAAACCAATCGTCTGTTTGGAAAGCCTCCGCCGGATGACTTCGGAGAGTCCTGAAAAGGCACCGCTGACAATAAAAAGAATATTGGCGGTATTAACCTTCCGCCGGTTTCTTTTGCCGGTTCTCTGATAGGCTTCCAGTTCCTGCATCATTGAAACCGGGTCATGGGGGACCTTCAGGTCCACATCGGTTTCTTCCATGGGTTTTAAAAGGGCTCTCTGCACTCCTGTTCTGGATACCTGGGCACCGATGACATTGGGGCTTGCAGCAATTTTATCAATTTCATCAATATAAACGATTCCGCATTCGGCCAGTTCAATATCATCATTGGCCTCTTTGACCAGATCCCGGATCAAATCCTCAACATCACCACCCACATATCCTGTTTCCGAAAATTTGGTGGCGTCGGCCTTGACAAAAGGGACACCTATTTTTTTGGCAATCAATTTAATCAGATAGGTTTTACCAATTCCGGTGGGTCCCAACATCAAAATATTGGATTTGATATTGCCCGTAATTTTGGATACGCCTTCTCCGGTAACCTGTGAATGTCTTATCCGGTTGAAATGAGTGCATATTTTGGTCGCCAGAACCGATTTGGCCGTATCCTGACGGACCACATATTGATCCAGGTAGGCAATCAACTCCGTTGGTTTCAGATTAAAATTGAGAAGGGCCTTCTTTCCTCTGAATGCAGGGGTTCCCGACATTGAATCCTGTTGCGGAAGGGCAGAAGGAGAAATAATTTTTACGGTTCCGCCAAATTTCTTATTCAGGAACTCGCCCAGTTCTTTTTCTATTTTTTTTGGATCTTGCGATCGGATTTCGTTGTCTTCTTTCATAATCGTTTAATATAAACAAGGAAATAAATAATTCAAGGTGGATCCGGCAACCTGGGCTTTTTTTCTTTATAAAAGGCACAGGGTTTCCCCGATGACTGATAGACAACGACACTGGGCAATAATTTGCTCTTAAACCCCATGGCCTTGCAGCCGTTAGGATGCTGTGAATTCCAGGTGATATAGAAGAATTCACATTTAAAGCAATTTATTCTGTCGTCTTTACTCATCTTATGTTCATCCTGATCAATTAAAAAAGGCCACGAACTTAAAGTGTCCGTGGCCTTTATTATTTATGGTGCCGAAGGGGAGATTTGAACTCCCACGAGTTGCCCCACACGCCCCTCAAGCGTGCGTGTCTACCAATTCCACCACTTCGGCATTGGATCTATTCAATATGGGTTATTCAGTCTTTTGTTCAATCGGCGCAGCCGCTTTTTCCATCACGGAAGTCTCTGATTGGTGACCGGACATATACGCCAGCGTCAGAGAGGTTATCATAAAGATAACGGCGACGACGGTTGTAATTTTAGTCAGAATGGTTGCCGGGCCGGTGGCGCCGAAAAGCGTCTGACCGGCACCGCCACCCAGAGAAACTCCCATTGCTGCACCCTTACCGCTTTGTAACAATACGATCAGTATCAAGAGGATACAGACGGTAACATGGATAGTGACGATTAAGGCTGTCATATTCCCTACAAATAATATTTGATAATTTTAATGAACTTATCCGGATCAAGACTCGCACCGCCGACCAGTGCACCATCCACATCCCTGATGTTCATCAGTTCTTTTGAATTCTCAGGCTTAACAGAACCGCCGTATAAGATTCTTATCCGGACGGAAAAATCTGCTGAGAACAATCTGCTCAATAAAGACCTCAAATACTGATGGACTTCATCCACCTGCCGGGTATTTGCCGTCTTTCCGGTTCCAATGGCCCATACAGGCTCATAGGCTAAAACCAGATCTTTAAGTTCATCAAGACCAAAGCCTTTTAACCCATCCGACACCTGTTTGTCAAGTATCAAAAAGGTTTTTTCTTGATCTCTTTCAGCTTCTGTTTCCCCGATGCATAAAATCGGTTTTAATCCCGCCTGAATGGCGGCCCTCATCTTTTTACAGACGGTCTCGTCGGTTTCACCGAAATATTGCCGTCTTTCAGAATGACCGATAATGGCATATTCCGATCCTGCCGCCCGGATCATAGCGGCGGAAACTTCACCTGTGAAAGCGCCCTCCTTTTCAAAATAAAGGTTCTGGGCCCCGGTTTTTATGCGGCTTCCCTGAACACAGTCGGAAACCAGGGCAAGAGAAAGAAAGGTCGGCGCAATCATGACCTCCACCTTCTCTACATCGGTGCAGAGGTTCACGAGTCTTTTGGCGGTTTCTACAGCTTCAGGACCGGTTTTATACATTTTCCAATTGCCGGCAATGAAAGGAATTCGATTCATTTTGATCCTCCTGTTCGAGGTTACAGGGATTTTCCGATCATGACGGCAAGATCGACCATCCGGGCGGAATAGCCTGCCTCATTGTCATACCAGGAAAAGATTTTGATCATATTGCCGTTGACAACATCGGTGCAATCCGCATCCACAATGGAGGAAAGCGGATTTGAATTAAAATCGATGGAAACAAGGGGGATATCACAATATCCCAGGATTCCCTTGAGATTTTCTTTGGATGCTTTTTCCAGGGCATGGTTGATATCTTCCTTGGTAAGACCGGTTTTTTCCGTAATTGCCACAAAATCAACCAAAGACACATTGGGTGTCGGCACCCGGACCGACAACCCGTTCAATTTGCCTTTGAGCTCCGGCAATACCAGGGATACAGCCTTGGCTGCCCCTGTTGTGGTGGGAATCATGGATAGCCCGGCAGCTCTTGCCCGTCTTAAGTCTTTGTGAGGAAAATCAAGAATCCGCTGGTCGCCGGTATAGGAATGAATGGTGGTCATCATTCCGGAAACAATACCGAAATTTTCAAGGATGACCTTTGCAACCGGTGCAAGGCAATTGGTCGTGCAGGAGGCATTTGAAATAATGTGGTGAGCGGCAGGATCGTACATGCCCTGATTGACACCCATGACAATGGTGATGTCCGGATTGGTCGCCGGAGCCGATATCAATACTTTTTTAGCTCCTCCGGTGAAATGTTTTGAAGCGCCGTCCCGGTCCCGGAAAATTCCCGTGCATTCGCACACAATATCAACATTAGCATCTTTCCATGGGATTTGTCCCGGATCCTTAAGAGCGGTAACTTTTGTGACCTTGTTGTCGACGGTAATGGAATCAGCCGTTGAGGCTACCTTTTTATTGAACAAGCCATGAACAGAATCGTATTTAAGCAAATGGGCAATGGTTTTGGTATCCGTAAGATCATTAATGGCCGTCACTTCAAGGTCGGGGTTGTTAAATGCTGCACGAAAGACCATTCTACCGATTCTGCCGAATCCGTTGATGCCTATTTTTATCGTCATTTGTGGCCTCCTTAGTTATAGTTATACTCTTTTTGTGCCTTTTAAAATATCACTGGCAAGGGAAATGCTTTTTTTACCATGTTCAACAAGAACGGATGTCAATGCTTCCATCTTCATTTTGGATCTGGAATTAACCGCTCTAAATAGAATGGGCAGGTTTACTCCGGAGATCACCTCGACCCGGCCTTCTTCCAGAAATGAATAACTCAGGTTGGATGGGGTTCCGCCAAACATATCCGTTAGAATAAGAACCCCGTTATCTGTTTTGACATCCAAAATGGCTTTTTTAATTTTTTTTCTGAGGGTTTCCGGATCCTCCTGGATATTAATTGAAACCGCAGAGAGATTCGTTTCCTTTTTTTCTGAAATGAATTCCAGGGTTTCAATCAAGGCTTGTCCTAAATTTGCATGGGTGACCAATAGTATCCCGATCATATTCATTTTAAATCCCGGTCAATATCTCTGTGGATCAGACCCGGATTCAATCCCTTTTTATTTAGATGTTCAAAGATATGTCTTGCAATGACCACACTTCTATGTCTTCCCCCTGTGCAGCCGACGGCAAGGGTGAGATATGCCTTGTTTTCCCTTTTATACAGGGGAATTAAATAGTCCAGAAGATCGATGTACTTTTCCAGAAACGCCATGGTTTCAGGATTGGATAAAAGAAAACTCCGAATGGCTTCGGATTCTCCATCCAGGGGCTTAAGTTCCGGAATAAAATAGGGATTTGCCAGAAATCTCATATCGACCATAAGATCCGCATCACTTGGAATTCCGTATTTGAATCCAAAAGAAACCACATTTATTTTTGTCAGACAAGCGGCTGTGCAGCCGTCGTTGATCAGATCCAGTATTCTGGATTTAAGCTGATGCACATTCAATCCGGTTGTATTAATAATATGATGTGCCGTCTGCTTGATGGGCAGCATCATATTTTTTTCACGTTTGATGCTGTCAAGCAGGCTTTTTTCGTTTGAAACCGGGTGCTGGCGTCGGGTTTCGCTGTATCTTTTATACAAGGTATTTTCATCTGCTTCCAGAAAAATAATTCTGGGTGAAATTCCTAGATCTTCAAGGGAGCAGATACCGGGTCCGTAATTTGAAATAAAGTCTTTGCTTCGCAGATCCATTACAAAAACAAAACCCTTGATATCAGGATGTTCCTTTAAAGGAAGATCAAGAAATTTAGGCAGCAGCTCAATGGGCATATTGTCGACGCAGTAGAAAGAAGCATCTTCAAAAGCCTGCATAGCTGTTGTTTTTCCGGACCCGGAAAGACCGGTGATGATATAGACTTTTTGCATAAAATTTAAAAATCTTCATCCTGTTCAATGATGATATCATAAATCGCATCCACCGATTCTGCAATCATCAGTTTCTTCTTAAATTGATCCATTTTCAGCATTTTGGAAATCTGGGCAAGGACTTTCAGATGACCGCCGGCTGAATTTTCGGGCGTCAGTAAAAGGAAAAAAAGGTGGACAGGCTTATTGTCCAGAGAGTCGTATTCTACCCCTTTTCTGCTGAGGCCGAATCCGATACGGATGGTTTTTACCGCATCAAGCTTGCCGTGGGGGATGGCGATACCGCCGCCGATTCCCGTACTGCCGAGTTGCTCCCGTTCCATGAGAACCATTGCAATATCTTTTGCAGATGCAGAGGTCGTTGTTGAGACGGCCACGGACAGTTCGTCAATGGCCCCTTTTTTGTCCGAGGCACCAAGATCTGCAATGATGGCTTTTTTATCGAGAAGCTGGCTGATTTTCATTGAATGAACTATCCTCTTGGCTGGATTAATCCAAGCTTTCCATTGTTGTGTTTATAAAGGACATTCATCCGCTCGGTCCTGGCATTGTTGAAAACAAAAAAAGGCTGTTTGCCTGAATTTAATTCAACAACGGCATCTTCAATGTCCATGGGTTTGTAGTCAATTGATTCCAGGACAATCTGATAATCGGAAATATCCCTTACAGGGTCAGGGCCAAGGGGGATCTCATCGGCGGGTTCATTTTTAATACTCTGCTTTTTACCGGACATATGTCGTTTTACTTTTTCCTTGTTTTTTTTGATCTGAATCCGGATTTTATCCATTAAGGCGTCAATGGATGAATACATACTCTCGGATTCTTCTGTGGCATGGATTTTTACTTTATCACAGATTAATGTAATTTCTGCAATATGTCTGATTTTTTCTACAGAAAGAACAACATAAGCTTCAGCCGGACTTTCCAGCATTTTATCAAATTTTTCCAGTTTTTTCTGGACATAGGATTTTAAGGAACTTGAGGGGTCTATCTGTTTAAATGTAACCGTTGTTTGCATAAAAAAAGCCTCCCTAAAGTTGTTTGCGTTTATTGGAGGGAAGAATATTCAATACCTTCCTGTATTTGGCAACCGTTCTCCGGGCAATCTGGAGATCCGAATCCTGGAGAATCAGCGCTATTTTGTCATCGCTTAAAGGATTTTCAGGGTCTTCGGTTTCGATTAAAATTCTAATTTTATCTTTTACACTGGCAGAGGCCATTGAATTTCCACCTGTCCGTTCAATGGAAGAATTAAAAAAGTATTTGAGTTCAAAAAGGCCCTGGGGAGTATAGGCGTATTTATTGGTGGTGACACGGCTGATGGTGGATTCGTGCATTTCAATATCTTCGGCGATATCTTTTAAAATCAATGGCCTCAAATAGGCAATGCCTTTTTCAAAAAATTCACGCTGGAATTTTAAGATGCTTTCCATGACCAGGTATATGGTTTTTTGCCGTTGTTGAATACTTTTTATAAGCCAGGAGGCAGACTGCATTTTTTCATTAAGATAGTTTTTAGTATCTTTTGATATTTTACGGCCGTCGGCGATGGCATTTTTATAGAACCGGTTGATTCTCAATTTAGGCAGGCCGTCGTCATTCATGACGATCTTAAACTCATCCCCGAATTTGTAAACATAGATATCCGGGGTGATATAAGACGGTTCGTCGGTTGAAAAAGCCCGGCCGGGTTTGGGTTCAAGATATTGAATGATTTTTACGGCTGCCCGCACATCCTCAACGGATATTTTTAAGGCCTTGGCTATTTTTTTGCTGTTTCTGTTTTCAAGGTTTTTGAGGTGCTGCAGTATGATGGCGGTAATGATGGGATTGTCTATGCCCAGCAGTTTTACCTGGATCAGCAGGGTTTCGCAAAGATCCCTGGCACAGACGCCGGGAGGATCAAAGGTCTGGAGTATGGAAAGCACTTTTTCCGCAAGGGGGTTATCTGCATTGCAAGCCAGGGCAATTTCTTCCAGGTCGCTGCACAGGTAACCGTCCCTGTTTAAATTTCCGATGATCATATGGCCTATTTTTTCTTCAAGTTCTGAAAAACCATAAAGCCTTAGTTGCCACTGGAGATGGTCTTCCAGGGTCTTTTTTTCAGTCGTAAAGGCCTCATAATTAGGGGCATCTTTATTTTCCGATTCAATATACAGCTTTCCTGTGGAATTATATTCATTGATATAATTTTCCCAGTCTGTGTCGGATCTGACCTTTTCTTCAATGGTGATTTCTTTTACCCGTATTTCTTTTTCAGGAGCAAGAGGTTCCGTTTCCAGATCCGGCAGTTTCCTGTCGGAAATTTCATCCAGCCCGGCTTCTTCCAGCGCCGGATTCTGCTCTATTTCCTGTTGAATCATCTCGGCAAGCTCAAGGCGGGACAATTGAAGCAGCTTGATGGCCTGTTGAAGCTGCGGGGTCATGACAAGCTGCTGGCTGAGTATTAGATTTTGTTGTAATCCAATTTCCATCTTAGAGTTTAAAATTTTCTCCTAAATAGATTTTTTTTGCTATGTCGCTAGAAATGATTTTATCGGGATGCCCTGACTCTATGACCTTTCCTTGACCCATGATATAGGCATTGTCACAGACTCCCAGGGTTTCCCTGACATTATGATCAGATATTAAAACGCCTATTCCTTTTTTAGTCAACTGATAAATAATTTGCTGGATGTCAATCACGGCTAAGGGATCTATCCCTGCAAAGGGCTCGTCCAGGAGGATGAATAAGGGGTCCGTGGCAAGAACCCTTGAAATTTCAAGCCGGCGCCTTTCTCCACCGGATAGGGAATCGGCTTTCTGGTGGGCAAGGTTACTGATCCCCAGTTCTTTCATAAGGTCCATGGCTTTTTGTTCCAGGTTGAACCCGTTTTTGGGTAAAACTTCAAGTATGGCCGTGATATTCTCTTTGACCGTCAGTTTTCTGAAAATACTGGACTCCTGGGGAAGATATCCGATTCCTTTCCGGGCCCGAACATACATGGGATACCGGGTTATATCCTCGTGGTCAAGGGATACTGACCCGCTATCGGGTTTGATCATTCCAACGGTCATATAAAAGGTTGTGGTTTTTCCTGCCCCATTGGGCCCCAGAAGGCCGCTGACCTGTCCCTGCTTTACTGAAAGGCTTACGTCATCCACAACCTTTTTGCCGTTATAGACTTTGATCAGATTTTTTAATACAAGCCGGGCCATCATTCCTTTTTATCAGGTTTGTCTTCAGGGTTAAGAAGGGCTTCAACTCTCTTTTGACCGTCGCTTTCAACGATAACCTTGTCCTGTTTTCGATAGAGGGTGATTTTTTTTCCTGTTACAAAACTTGTCCCTGTAACCAGTCTCGGTGCCTTTCCCTTTAACACCAGGACATCATCAACAGTTGTATAAACGGCTTCATCGGCAAAGGCCTTGCGTTCCCCGGCCGTATATCTGACGTTTCCGGTGGAAACGATCTTTGTGATATTGCTTTGATCCTGATTTTTCTTTCTTTTGTCCGTCATAAAATAAACCTTCATGGAATCGGCAAGAAGGACGGAGTCCAGTTGCGTGGCTTCCACATTTCCAATGAATTCAACCATTGAAGTCCCTTTCTCTGCGACCATGCTGTCGGATGTGATGCGGATGGGGTCTTGGCCAAGCTCTCTATTTTCTTCGGAATAGGCAAGGTTGAGATTCAAAAGAACGGATAGGTGGATGAGGAAAAAAAGAATGATAAGCGTGAGGATGAGTTTATTGAAATTGAATATTGAAATTTTCATTGAAAGATCCCTGGACATGCCCTTTAAAAATTATCCGATTTTTATTCAAATGGATTACCATCGAATCCGCTTCAATGAAAGAGCCATTCTTTTCAAGCCGTACGCGATCATCGGAGCTTATTATATGTTCTTTTTTGTCATAATGCAACTTATCAGTTTTCAGGAAGGCTGTTGCATAGGCGACCACGACATTACCGGAAAAAGTCATATCGTGGGTTTTTGTATTCAGGGTACCGGCTTCTGATGTCAGTTCAACCTTTTTCTGTTCTTTTGCAAAGAAAAAAACGGTTACCTCATCAAGAATGGCTTTGTCTTCATTTTTCAGGAGACTGGCGGATTTGGCCGATAGTTCCCATTCCGTAATCCCGTTTTTTTTGGATATTTGTTTCAATAGGTTCAATTTCAAGGCAGCCGTCGAATCTATTTTAATATCTTTGATTTTGGTTGTTCCGGATAATAATCGATCGAATACCAAGAATCCGGATACGGCAAGAATCATGATGATCAGCAGCCCCGTCAAAAGATAGGTGATGGTTTTTTTGCCCGATTGTTTCATGTCAGATACTGATCCATGATCTTTCCCCAGAGCCCCTTGGCTTTGAGGATGCTCTCGCAGACTTCCCTCACGGCACCCTGTCCGCCCTTGCTGCCGGTAATCCTTTTGGAATGCTGTTTGACCTCTTCAGGAGCATCTGCAACACAAAAAGAAAATCCCACTTTGGTCATAACAGGAAGGTCAGGGAGGTCATCGCCGACAAAGGCAATATTTTCGGCCGGGATGCCGGTTTCAAGGATAATTTTTTCAAGTGCTGCGGATTTGTCTTTCACTCCGTCAAACAGTAAAGTGATACCGAGATTTTTGCACCGGTATTCCAGTGCCTTTGATACCCGCCCGGTTATGATGCCGACTTTGATCCCGGAATCCATTAAAAGCCTTAACCCTAATCCATCCCTTGAATTAAAGGTTTTAATCTGTTCTCCCGAGTCGGAATAGGTAATACTGCCGTCCGTTAAAACACCATCCACATCCAGCAATAATAAATGAATATCGGTGAGTCCCGGAGCCATGGGCTTATCCAACGGCTTTTTTTATAGAAAGAAGAGTGGATAAAAGCGTTTCCATATCATTGAGGGGAAAGGAATTGGGGCCGTCGCAGAGTGCTTTTTCCGGATCAGGATGGGTTTCCATAAATATACCGTCGGCCCCTGCGGCAATGGCTGCTTTGGCAAGTACAGGAATATATTGTCTTTCTCCGGATGAAACGTCTGTGGCGCCACCGGGGAGTTGGACACTGTGGGTGGCATCAAAAATGACGGGGATTCCCATTTGCCGGATGATGGGAATGGATCGAAAATCCACCACGAGATTGTTATAGCCGAAGGATGATCCCCGTTCAGTGATGGAAATATGCGGATTGCCGGTTTGTCCGGCTTTATTGAGAATATTGCGGCAGTCATGGGGGGCCAGAAACTGGCCTTTTTTAATATTGACCGGCAGCCCTGTCCGACAGGCCGCCAGGATCAAATCCGTTTGCCTGCATAAAAAGGCGGGGATTTGAATCACATCAAGAATTTGTGCTGCTTTTTCCGCCTGATCGGGCAAATGAATATCGGAAATCACGGGTATGTCCAGTTTTTTTTTGACTTTGCCAAGAATATCCAATCCCTTGTCAAAACCGGGTCCCCGATAGGATTGGATGGATGTCCGGTTTGCCTTGTCAAAGGAGGCCTTGAAAATCAATGGGATATTAAGACGGTCGGTAACCGTTTTCAGGGTATGGGCGATCTGATAGGTAATGTCATAGCTCTCAATGACGCAGGGACCGGCAATAAGAAAAAAAACAGGATCGGGTCGATCCGTCAGACTATGGAAATAATTCTTCATAAATAAGCCCCAAATTAAGGTTTGTGGGGCCAAGGTATCTTTAAGGACCCAAAAAGTCAAGAATGGAAAATTGCTTGATAAGTTGAGGCAGAGCTGCTATTTTACTGTAATTTTACTGAAAATTTACTAACCCACTGAAAAAATAGGTATTCTTAATGAAAAAAACTCTTGCTTCGGTTCTGATTTTGATCACGGCAAGTGTCTTTGTCTACGCCCTTTTTTATCTTTTTGAAGGTAAGGCTCCGGTTGTTGATACGGCATTGTCTTCCGGGTATCTGAAAAAAGAACAGGAACTGTCCTTTACCCTGTATGATTCGAAAACAGGCCTTCAACAGGCCATGGTAACCATTTCTCAGCAGGGGAAGGAAACCGTTCTGATCGATAAACAATACGAATCTTCAGGCCTTCTCAATATATTTTCCGGTTCCAAAACCCTGACGGATTCTTTTAAGGTTCCTATTGACGCCTTGAAATATGGAATAACCGACGGTGAGGTCACCATAGCGATAACCGCATCGGACAATTCCCTGTGGGGATGGGGCAAGGGCAATATTTCCCATGTTGAAAAAAAACTGGTCTATGATTCAAAACCGCCGGACATTCATGTTTTATCCGAACAGCACAATATCGAAAGAGGGGGTTCAGGCCTTATTCTGTATAAAGTTTTTGAAGAAAATATAAAAACCGGTGTTCAGGTGGGAGATGATTTTTTTTCAGGCCATCCAGGCCTTTTTGAAAACACAAACATTTATGCCTGTTTTTTTGCCCTGAGCTATCTTCAGGGACCCGGCACAAGAATCAGTCTGGTTGCAGAAGACATGGCCGGCAATATCACCCGGAAAGGTTTTTATCATCATATCAGAGATAAACGGTATAAAACGGATATTCTCAACATTTCAGACGCATTTCTGGAACAGAAAATGCCTGAATTTGACCTAGGTGCGAGAGAAGGCGAGTTTCAGGGCCAGGAAAACCCCTTGCTAAAAAAATTTTTATATATCAATGGGGACCTTCGACAAGAGAATGCGGTTCTGGTCTTCAACCTTACCTCGGCTTCAGAATCCATAAAATACTGGGACGGCATATTTCAAAGGCTTGCGGGTTCGGAACGAAAGGCTGGATTTGCAGATCACAGGATTTATCAGTATAAAGGCAGCGAGATCGACAGGGCCGTTCACCTGGGGATTGATCTTGCATCCACTGCCCGGTCCCCTGTTTATGCCGCCAACAAAGGCAAGGTCCTGTCAACCCAACCCATCGGAATTTACGGCAATACAGTGATCGTTGATCATGGATTCGGGCTTTGCAGCCTTTATTCCCACCTGAGCGAGATAACGGTCCGAGAAGGTGACAGGGTTGAAAAAGAGACTCAAATCGGTCTTACCGGGCTAACCGGAATGGCGGCCGGGGATCATCTTCATTTTTCGATGATGGTTGGACCTGTCTTTGTCAATCCCATTGAATGGTGGGATGATTCCTGGATCAGAAATAATATTATATCAAAAATAGACGCAATCAAATAAAGGCCTGATATATAAAGGCCTGATATATAAAGGCAAGGTTTATGATGAATGATTATAAAGTAAACAGAACAATAGAACAGATCAACAGGAAAATTGCCGCCGGAGAAGCAGTCGTGGTGACGGCGGAAGAGATTATTGATATTGCAAAAAGAGAAGGGGTTGTTGAAGCGGCCAAAAAAGTGGATGTGGTCACCACCGGCACCTTTGCTCCCATGTGTTCGTCGGGCGCCTTTATCAATATCGGTCAGTTCAAACCCCTGATCCGGACCACCAAAACCTGGTTCAACAATGTATTTGCCTATTCAGGAGTGGCCGCCGTGGACTGCTATCTGGGGGTGACCCAGACCTGCGAGGATGATCCCTTGAACAAACGCCATCCCGGGGAGTTTAATTACGGAGGAGGGCATGTCATCCAAGACCTTGTGGCCGGCAAACAGGTCCATTTAAGGGCGGAAAGCTATGGAACGGATTGTTATCCCAACCGGAAAATAGAGAAACTTGTGACCTTGAAAGATCTTCCCAACGCCATGCTGTGCAATCCCAGGAACGCCTATCAGAATTATAACTGCGCCGTCAACCGGTCTGAAAAAATCAAATATACGTATATGGGCACTTTAAAGCCGGACATGGGCAATGCCAATTATTCCACATCAGGGGAACTGAGTCCCCTGATGAATGATCCGTATTTAAAAACCATTGGACTGGGTACCCGTATTTTCCTGGGCGGGGCCCAGGGGTATGTGACCTGGACAGGGACCCAGCATAAAAAAGAGGTTGAAAGAGGGTTGAACGGGGTTCCTCTCAAACCTGCCGGCACCCTTTCCGTTATCGGGGATTTAAAGGAAATGTCGCCGGAATGGCTTGTGGGGCAGAGCATCAGGGGATATGGCTGTTCCTTGTCCGTTGGACTCGGCATCCCCATCCCGATTCTGAATGAAGAAATTTTGAAATACACCTCGGTTTCCGATGAGGAATTGTTTACCCAGGTGGTCGATTATGGATTTGACTACCCGGAGGGGGTTTCCAAATCCTATGGCCAGGTCAGCTATGCAGAGTTGAAAAGCGGGACCATCACCCTTAAAGGCAGAAAAATTCAAACGGTTCCCTTGTCCAGCATGGTGAAGGCGCGAAAAATAGCCGATATCTTGAAAAAATCCATACTCAAGGCAAAGTTCTTTCTAACTCAACCTCAACATATGTTCTATTAGATAAGGAAAAAAAATGGCAGAAAAAAAGAAAAGTGCTTTGCGTGAAAATATTGAAGCCATTGTTATTGCCGTAATTATTGCCATGTTCATTCGCACCTTTATTATTCAGGCCTTTAAGATCCCGTCGGGCTCCATGCTGGAAACCCTGCAGATCGGAGACCAGATCCTGGTGAATAAATTTATATATGGGGTCAAAATTCCGTTTACCGACGGCAAAACCCTTATCCCCGTTAAAACACCGGAAAAGGGGGATATCGTGGTGTTTAAATACCCTGAAGACCCGTCCAAGGATTTTATCAAACGGGTGATTGCCACGGCAGGGGACACGGTGGAAATCGATCATAAAAAGCTCTATGTCAACGGAAAATTTGTTGAACCCGAGCCCTATGCCCAATATAAAGAAAACATCATATACCCGCCGGATCTTCCGGACCGGGCAAGGGCCAGGCGGGATAATATTCCTAAATTCACTGTCCCGGAGAATAAATTATTTGTCATGGGCGACAACAGGGACAACAGCCACGACAGCAGGTTCTGGGGATTTGTGGATTTGAAGGATGTCCGGGGAAAAGCATTGATCATATACTGGTCCTGGGACAAGGAGGATTTCGGAGTCCGCTGGAAAAGAATCGGTGATCTATTAAAATAAGGTAAGCGCCATGCGGTTTGAAAAAAAGGATATTCTTGACATTGAATCCCTGGAGCCCTGGGAAATTTCCATGATTCTGGATACGGCCCAGGGCATGAAGGAAATCTCAGAACGGCCCGTAAAAAAAGTGCCCACCCTCAGGGGCAAAACCATTGTTCTTTTTTTCCAGGAACCTTCCACAAGAACCAAGCTTTCTTTTGATACGGCAGCCAAACGGCTTTCGGCAGACACCCATTCCATATCTGCGGGCACATCCAGTATCGTTAAGGGCGAGACCCTCATTGATACGGCCAAAAACCTTGAAGCCATGAAACCGGATGTCATCGTGCTGCGCCATCCTTCCTCCGGAGCCCCCCATCTCATTGCAAAACGGGTGAAGGCTTCCGTTATCAATGCCGGGGACGGCATCCATGCCCATCCTTCCCAGGCCCTGCTGGACATGATGAGTGTCAGGGAAAAAAAAGGACGGATAGCGGGACTCAAAATATCCATTATCGGGGATATTTCCCATTCCCGGGTGGCGCGATCCGACATCACCGGATTTTCAAAAATGGGGGCTATGGTTTCCATCTGCGCGCCCCGGACCATGATCCCCAAAGGAATAGAAAAATTGGGATGCACGGTGTCACCCAATATGGAGGCCTGCATCGAAGGCTCGGACGTCGTCATGATGCTCAGGATTCAAAAGGAAAGACAGGGGAGCATCCTTTTCCCTACGGAAAGAGAATATTCAACCTTGTTCGGATTAAACCGGGACCGTCTGAAGCTTGCACAGAAAGATGTTCTTGTCATGCACCCCGGGCCCATGAACAGGGGGGTTGAAATATCCAGCGATGTTGCCGATTCCGACTGTTCCATCATCCTGGAGCAGGTCACAAACGGGGTCGCCTTGCGCATGGCTTTATTTTACCTGGTAGCGGGAGGGAGCAGGCATGCTGATTCGCATTAAAGGGGCAAGGGTTCTTGACCCCCCCCATATGGATGCAAAAAAAGACATCATTATTAAAGATCATCTGATCCATGCCATTGTTGATCCGGAATATGTGGACCCGGAATATAAAGATGCGGACCCGGATACCCGTATCCCGGATACCCATATTATTGATGCCGCAGGCAAGATCCTTGTTCCGGGATTGATTGACATTCATGTCCATTTACGGGAGCCGGGCCAGGAATATAAGGAAACCATTGAAACCGGCCTTGCGGCAGCCGCGAGGGGCGGGTTTACAGCCGTTTGCTGCATGCCCAACACAAACCCGGTGAACGACAACAGCCAGGTCACCCGATTTATCATCCAAAGGGGAAGGGAAATCGGGCTTTCCAGGGTATATCCGGTGGGGGCCATCACCCAAGGCCTGAAAGGCGAGACCCTTGCTGAAATCCATGATATGAAACAGGCCGGGATTGTGGCCGTCACCGATGACGGCAAACCGGTTGAAAATTCCAACCTCATGCGGCGGGCCCTTGAATATTGCAGGGGCTTGAACATCCCCGTCTTTGTGCATGCCGAAGACACCAGTCTTGCCGATGGCGGGTCCATGAATGAAGGGCCTTTTTCCACTTTCTGGGGAATCAAAGGGATTCCCAATGCCGCCGAAAGTATTATGGTGGTGAGAGACATTGCCCTGTCGGAATTGACCGGTGCGCCGGTTCATTTCTGCCATATCAGCACAAAGGAATCCGTGGAAGCTATCCGGCAGGCCAAAAAACGAGGGGTGAAAATCACCTGTGAAACCGCCCCCCATTATTTTACCTTAATTGATGAAGATGTTAAGGAGTATGATACCCATTTCAAAATGAATCCGCCGTTGCGCTCAAAAGAAGACAGACAGGCGGTTATAGAGGGGCTCTCGGAGGGTACCATTGATTTGATCGCCTCGGATCATGCCCCCCACAGTGTCGTTGAAAAAGATGTGGAATTTGACCGGGCCGCCTTTGGCATTGTCGGGCTGGAGACTTCACTGTCCCTGGCTTTGAAGCTGGTCCATGATGGAAATTTGACCTTAACCGAATTGATCCATAAGATGGCCAAACAACCGGCAAACCTCCTTGGCATCAATAATGATATCAAAGAAGGGAACAGGGCCGATCTGACCCTTATCGATCCGGACCATGAATATGTGATTGATCCTTCTGCATTCAAATCCAAAAGCCGCAATACGCCATTTGCCGGAATGAAGGTCAAAGGCAACGCCTTTTTGACCATGGTGAACGGAAAGGTCATCTATCAACGAGATGGGAAAGATTTGCAGGATACGATATGATGAGCAGTGCGCCGTCTATTCTAGTTGTCGATGATGAACTCAGCATGAGGGAATTCCTTGACGTCTTATTGTCCAAGGAAGGTTATAAAGTGGCTGTTGCCAAAAACGGGAAACAGGCCGTGAACATGATTGAAAAAAATGAGTATGACCTTGTCCTTTCAGATATCCGCTTAGGCGACATCACCGGCCTTGAAGTCCTGAAAGAGGCCAAAAAAAAGAACCCGGATACGGTCATCATCATGATATCGGCCTATTCAACCACTCAAATAGCGGTTGAAGCCATGAACCACGGGGCCTATGATTTTGTTCCCAAGCCCTTTGACAACATCGAGTTAAAACAAACCATACAAAAGGCCCTGGAATTAAAGACCCTTGACCAGGAAAAAGAAAAGGCTTCATCGGAACTCAAAGACCATCTGCATTTTAACCGGATTATCGGTAAAAGCCCGGGAATGCAGGCCATTTACAAAAGAATCGAGCAGGTTGCTTCGACCAAGACCAATGTTCTTATTACAGGAGAGAGCGGTACGGGAAAAGAATTGATTGCAAGGGCCATCCATGAAAATTCCGACCGCAGGGACAATCCTTTTGTGGTGGTCAATTGCGGCGGGATCCCCGACACCCTTATTGAAAGCGAATTTTTCGGCCATATCCGAGGCTCTTTTACAGGGGCCGTGGTGGATAAAA
>JAABTB010000056.1 GCA_011390085.1 Desulfobacula sp. | reverse complement strand
TACCCTGTTCAAGGCCCACGTCATCATCACCAGCCCTCATCAGGAAAACCCCCTTGAAAGCATGATTGTCAACATCGTTGACATTTCCCAGAGAGAAGAGGCCCAGAAGGAAAAAATGAAGCGGGAAAAGCTCCAAGGCGTTCTTGAAATGGCCGGAGCCGTCTGCCATGAAATCAATCAGCCCCTCCAGACCATTCTCGGATATTCGACCCTGTTTGAGGACAATGAAGCCATTTCCATGGAAGGCCTGCAGAAAATTAAGAAACAGGCCATACGGATCGGTGATATCACCCGAAGGCTTTCCAATATCACCCGATATAAGACCCTGGAATATCCCGGAGATACACGGATTATTGATATCTGGGACTCCGGCGCGGACTAGGGTATTTTTCAATACTGCTTTACAATATCCGGTTGGGATGGTATCGTACAAAATCATCAGATGATCGATTTAACGGTATCATCAGGAGATTTTATATGAAGCATATCGAAATACGGTTCGGAGATAATATTGAGAAACACTCGACAGAAGAAAAATCTTTTGAAGAAATGTTTCAATCCGTCAACCCCATGTTCTGTTTTTCCAAAAGAATCTGGAAGCCCCAGATGGATATCTTTGAGACGCGAAACGAAATCATTATCCAGGCTGAAATTGCAGGGGTGAAAAAAGAAGACATTGTTATCGAGGTCAGCAACAAGGCCATCAAAATATCCGGGCACAGGAAAACAAACCACCCGGATCGGACGGCTACTTACAGGCTTGCAGAGATCCAGTTCGGGCAGTTTGAAAGGGTTCTCTATCTGCCCAGCGTTATTGATGTTGAAAAAGTTACGGCCAAGTATTCAAATGGATTTTTAGAGCTGAATCTGGGAAAATTGTTCAGGGAAAACATCAAGAATAAACACAATGTTTCGATTGATTTTGCATAAATTCATGACAGGAACCCGATAAGATATGGATGACGTGCGACATCCTTCACCCCCCATAAGAGCAGACCATATCCCGGACATTATCCCCATCCTTCCCATTGTAGACACCAATTTATTTCCCAAAATGGTATTGCCCCTGGTATTGATTCAAAGCGAGGCGGTTGAACTCATTGATGAAGCCATGGCAGGAAACCGTATGCTGGGGCTTTTGTTGTCGAGGCGTTCGGATATCAATTCCCGGCATACTACCGACGACCTTTACCGGATCGGCACCATTGCCATTATCCTGAAAATGTCCAAAATGGAAGAATCTAAGGCCCAGCTTCTTATTCAGGGCCTGGAGCGGTTCCGCATCGTAAAATTTCTCCGGAATAAAAAATATATGCAGGCCCAAATCGAAATCGTGGAAAACCGCAGTGCGGACCGGAGTATAGAAAACCGAGCCTTGATGGCCAATATTGTGGAGCAGTATGAAAAAATTGTAGAACTGTCTCCCGGGCTTCCCTCGGAAATGGGCCATATGATCAAATCCTTGCAGGAGCCCAGCGTTCTGGCCGATATGGTGGCCTCCACCATCAATGCACCGGTAATTGAAAAACAGAAGGTCATTGAACTTCTGGATGTGAACAAGCGGTTGAAAAAAGTGACCCGCCTGGTCAATGACCAGTTGGATATCCTTCAAATGGGCTCCAAGATTCAGAACCAGGTCAAAGAGGATATGGACAAGCGCCAGCGGGAATATTATCTTCGTCAGCAGATGAAAGCCATCCGGGAAGAACTGGGGGAAACCGGGGATGATTCCGTGGAAATCAAGGAATACCGGTCCAGGATAGAAGAAGCCGGGTTGCCGGAGGAGGCGCGCAAAGAAGCGGAACGGGAAATACAGCGGCTTGCCCGCATGCATCCGTCTTCGTCCGAATATGTGGTGGCGTCCTCTTATCTGGATTGGTTGATCTCCCTTCCCTGGACAATCCGTTCCCAAGACAAGCTGGATATCAAAGAAGCCAGAAGAATCCTGAACAATGACCATTATGGCTTGGAGAAACCCAAAAAAAGAATCCTTGAATACCTGGCCGTCCGGAAACTGAAAAAAAATTCCAAGGGACCCATCCTCTGTTTTTTCGGCCCGCCCGGCACCGGGAAAACCTCCCTGGGCAGGTCCATTGCCAGGGCCCTGGGCCGGGAATTTGTCCGGATCGCCCTGGGCGGGGTCCGGGATGAAGCCGAGATCCGGGGGCATAGAAGAACCTATGTGGGGGCCCTGCCGGGCAGGATTATCCAGTCCCTGAGAAAAGCTGGGACAAAGAATCCGGTCTTCATGCTGGACGAGATCGACAAGGTGGTTTCTTCCTATCACGGGGACCCGTCTTCAGCCCTTTTGGAAGTCTTGGACCCGGAACAGAACGTTTCATTTTCCGACCATTATCTGGATGTGTCCTTTGATCTTTCCGATGTCATGTTCCTGACCACGGCCAATGTCCTTCATACCATTCCACCGCCCTTGCGGGACCGGATGGAAATATTGGAAATAAGCGGGTATACGGAAGAAGAAAAATTAAAAATCGCCACCCGGTATCTCATTCCCCGGCAGCGGGAGGCCAACGGCATTAAATCGAACCAGATCAAAATCACCACGGCAGCGGTTCGTCAGATCATATCCGGTTATACCCGGGAAGCCGGCCTCAGAAATCTGGAACGTCAGATCGGAGCTGTCTGCAGGGGAATCGCCAGCAAAATTGCCGAAGGAACGGCTGAACATATCGTGGTGGGACAAAAAGACCTGCATGAATATCTTGGTCCCGTCTCCAATATGCCGGACCTGGCCCTGAAAATCGACACCCCCGGTGTGGTCGTGGGCCTTGCCTGGACCCCCTTTGGCGGGGAAATCCTGTTCATTGAAGCGGTGGCCATGGAAGGGGGCAAAGGACTGACCCTTACCGGCCAGCTCGGCGATGTCATGAAAGAATCCGCCAGCACCGCCCTAAGCTATATCCGGGCCAGGGCCAAGAAGCTCAACCTGGATGAATCTTTTTTCAGCCGGCATGATATTCATATCCATGTGCCGGAAGGCTCCATTCCCAAAGATGGTCCTTCGGCCGGGGTGGCCATGCTGACGGCCCTTGCTTCCCTGATAACAGGCCGTATGGTGAAAAAATGCCTGGCCATGACCGGGGAGATTACGCTGAGGGGAGAAGTTCTGCCCGTGGGCGGAATCAAGGAAAAGGTGATCGCCGCCCACCGGGCCGGTATAAAAACCATTATCCTGCCCCTGTGGAACCGGAAAGACATGGAAGAGGTGCCGGATCATATCAAGGCGTCCATGGCGTTTCTATTTACCGACAAAATGGATCATGTGCTGGAACTGGCCCTGGATGGATGATGGTAACAGATGCGGAGCTGCTGCTTGAAAATACGAATTAGCCTCCTGATAGGGTTTATGCTCCTTGTTTTCGGGTGTTCCGCCAATCGGGGAACCACGCCTGAACCCGGCCGGCAGCCGCCGCCGGGATCACCATCAAAGAAAATTCCGGCCACCCAGAGGCCCTATACCATTAACGGGATTGAATACACCCCCCTTGCCCGGGCCGACGGATTCGTGCAAACCGGTATTGCTTCGTGGTATGGCAATAAATTTCATGGCAGAAAAACCTCTAACGGTGAAATTTACAATATGTATGATATGACCGCGGCCCACAAAACCCTGCCCATGAATACCTGGGTTTCGGTCCACAATCTTGAAAACGACCGGAAGGTAGTAGCCCGTATTAACGACAGGGGACCCTTTGTAACGGGCAGGGTCATTGATCTTTCCTATACCGGGGCAAAGGAGATCGGGATTGCAGGCCCGGGAACGGCTAAAGTAAAGGTAACTGCTCTGGGCGAGGCCACTTCCTATTCGCCGACCACCCACAAGCCGGTGGAGTTCAGGCCCGTGGATTATTATACGGGTAATTTTACGGTTCAGGTGGGGGCCTTCCAGATCAAGGCCAATGCCGAGAAATACCGGGACAACCTGTCTGAAAAATACCCGAATGCCCATATCGTTATTTTTACCGATGACCGGGGCACCTTTTACCGGGTGAGAATCGGACGATTTACCAATTTAAAGGATGCGGAACGGTTCAGCGAAAAACTTCTTGCCCAGGGCTTTGCCAGCACCTTTGCTGTTGCAGAAGAATAGCAGGAAGAATGGGATATACGGTTTTTCTAGACAGGGACGGGGTCATCAATCAGGATTCCGACGCATATGTAAAAGACCCTTCCGAATTTGAATTTATCCCCAGAAGCCCGGAAGCCATAGCCCTTCTCAGCCAAAGCGGATTTCAGGTGATCGCCGTCACCAACCAGTCCATGATCGGCCGGAATCTTGCCGCAAAAGAAAGTTTGGAAGCTATTTTTGAAAAAATGAAAGTCGGGGTTAGGGCTGCCGGAGGCAGGATTACGGACATTTTTTACTGCCCCCATGTTCCGCAAGACCGGTGTTCCTGCAGAAAGCCCAAACCGGGCCTGATTTTCCAGGCCCAGAAAAAATACCAGATCGATCTTACCCGCTCCTTTATGGTGGGAGACAGCACAAAGGATATCCTCTGCGCCCGCAATGCCGGATGCGCCAAGGCCATCCTGGTAAAAACCGGAAACGGGGTTGGGGCCTGGGCCGAACTCAGCCGGAACCGTACACCGCCGGACCATGTTGCCGAAGACCTGTATGATGCCGCCTGCTGGATCATCCAATCTGCGAGGAGCTGAATGATAGTCCTTAAAGGTATTATCGAACGGCTCACCTATCAGAACCCGGACAATCACTATACCATTGCAAAACTCAAAATGGCCAAAATCAATGATCCCGTGACCATTGTGGGCCGGCTGGCCGGGGTCTTTGAAGGGGAAAGTCTTGAGGTTTCGGGCAAATGGAGCGCCCACCCGAAATACGGGGACCAGTTTAAGGTTGAGATGTATAAGGTGATCCTGCCGGCCACGGTTTCCGGTATCCGGAAATACCTGGGCTCCGGCATTATCAAAGGCATTGGAAAATCCCTGGCCGATAAGATTGTGGACCGGTTTGAAGAAAAAACCCTGGAGATTATTGAAAATGAACCGGACCAGTTGAAATCCGTTTACGGTATCGGAAATGCCAAAAAAAACATTATCACGGAAGCCTGGAACAAACACCATGCCGTCCGGCGGGTCATGCAGTTTCTTCAGGAAAATGAGGTGGGCGTATACCATGCCTCCACTATTCTCCAAGCCTATGGGTCCGAAACCCTGAATATCCTGAAACATGATCCCTATCTCATTGCCAGGGATATCCCGGGCCTGGGCTTTGCCCTGGCCGACCGCATCGCCCTGCGGTCCGGGATGTCGAAAGAGGACGAGAACCGGCTCAAGGCCTGCCTGGTCTGCGGCCTCTTGTTTGCCGAGCAGGACGGGCATGTGTATCAATTTAAACAAGATCTCTTTGCCGCCTCGGCAAAACTCTCGGGCGTGGCACCGGATAAATTCGAACCTGCTTTGGAAGCATTGGTCCATGAAGGTGAAATCAAAACGGAAAGAGGCGAAGAAGACATACGGGTTTATCCGGCGCGGCTTTTCCGGGCCGAATCCGGCATCGCTTCCCGGATGAAGGCGGTTCTGTCCATGAAGACCCGGGCCTGCCGGCTGGGAAAAGAGGAGATCCTTGAAACCGTGCTGACGAAACTGGCTGTAAAACTGTCTGAAGAGCAGTTGGATGTGGTCACCCATGTTCTGGATGAAAAAATCGTGGTCATCACCGGCGGCCCCGGGACCGGCAAAACAACCCTGGTCCGGGCCCTGTGCGAGATTTTCAGACGCCTGGATCAAAAAGCCGTTTTGAGCGCTCCCACGGGAAGGGCAGCGAGACGCCTTTCCGAGGTGACGGGGCAGAAAGCCTTTACCCTGCACAAACTCCTGGGGTTTGACCAGGAAAACCAGACCTTTGAAAAAAACTATGCCAACCCCCTGGATCTGGATGTGTTTGTGGTGGACGAGGCCTCCATGGTGGATACCCTTCTCATGTATCACCTCATTGAAGCCATGCCGGCGACGGCAAGCCTGATTCTGGTCGGAGATACCTTTCAACTGCCGTCCGTGGGTCCCGGCAATGTATTGTCTGACATCATCGAGTCAAAAAGAATAAAGGTTTTTTCCCTGACCCGGGTATTCCGCCAGGCCGAAGAAAGCCCCATCGTCATGTATGCCCACAGCATCAGGAACGGAGAAATGCCGGATTTTCATAAGGCAGCCGCAGGATCGCTTTCCGAATTTTATTTTATTGAGAAAAACAGGCCCGACAAAGTCGTGGAAACCATCCTGGAGCTGTGTTCAAAACGGATTCAACATGCTTTTCCCCATATTGACGAAATTCAGGTGCTCACCCCCATGCACCGGGGGGAGGCAGGAACCATCAACCTGAACCAGCAGCTTCAGAATGTTCTGAACCCGGCTCCCGGCGGCATGGAGGTCCGGGGGATTCTCTTTAAGACCGGCGACAAGGTCATGCACCTGAAAAACAATTATGAAAAAGAGGTGTTCAACGGGGATATTGGTCTGGTAGCCGAAGTCGTCAAATCCGAAAACAAGGTCCTGGTGGACTATGACGGCCGCATTGTCGAATATGATATCCTGGAGCTGGACGAACTCGCCCTGGCCTATGCCATATCCGTCCACAAATCCCAGGGCAGCGAATATTCAGCCATTGTCATCGCCCTGACCACGGCCCATTTTCCCCTGTTGCAGAGAAACCTGCTTTACACGGCCATGACCCGGGGCAAGCGCCTGGTCATCATTGTGGGGTCGTCAAAGGCCCTGGAAACGGCCCTGGGCAACAACAAAACCGTCCTTCGCCTCACCGGCTTGAAGGAGAAGCTCGCCGGCTAAATTCTGTAAGGTTTCAGGATCTGAATATTTTTCTCCTATATCCGGTTAAGTCATTGTCACCCGGCAGTGAAATATGGTATGGACTCTGTATCCGGGGCATCTGCAAAAAAGCAACGCCTGCCCCAGGGTAAACTCAACCCGGATTTCAAGGAGAAAAACAATGCACCCCACAGACGATCTGATGGAACCCCGGACAGAATGCGGCACGTCTGCCTCCGCAGGTGCCCGGATCATATATAAGGCCCTGAGTGTCAAACTGAACCCGAGTCTCCTATACGAGGCGGTTATCGACCTTTCTTCCGAGGGTCTGATAACCGCCAACTGCATCAATATGGCCGCCGGCATCCTGCTTAATGAACTGGGGCTGCCCAATTATTTTTTTGAAACCATTACCAAGGACTCCCTCAAACATATTCTTTCCTCCATTTCAAAGAGTATCAAAGTCTGTGACGGAAAGGTGGTATTGAATTCCTGGGTAGCGGATATTGATTTTGATCTCATGAAGGGCAGACAGATTCAAAGGGTCAGGATTGCCACAAAAGAAACCCGGGACTCCATGGAAAAACTATTGGACAAGCAGCTTACAGGGCATCGTCGCGAATATTATTACAACCCTGAAAGCGAATACTATACCTATGTTTTCAGGCCTGAGGTGGTTAAGGATTTCAAGGAAACCGATTTTTCCGATTCCCGGTTCCTGTTCAGCCGGGACCCGGATTATACCTCTACTCCTCGACTGACGCGGAACCGGTATGAAAAATGCCTGGAAAAGGTGTCAACTTCCGTAATCCCTTTCATCGAGATCTTCAATCTTTCAGATATCGGAGAAATTCGCTTCATGTTCAATTCCGATTTTGAAAAGCCCCAGCTTCCGGTTTTAAGAAAGCTCTTTGCCGATCACGGACTCGTTATCACCCGGGCCTATTGGGAGCCCTATCACACCCCGACCGGCATTGCCTCTTCCATCTGTTCCCTCTATGTGCAGGGAGAATTGTCCAGAAATATGGAAACCGCACTGGTGAATGATCTGCGGTCCTTCCTGAGTTTTTCGGTCAGCCCCGTCACCCAGCTCTATGTGGACGCCAAGCTGAGTTTTCATGAAATGCTGTTTAGCGGGAATGTCATTGATTTTACCCATATGTTCATCTTCAAGGAAAGAGGAAAAAAGACCGACCGGGAAATCATGGAGAGCCTTTCCAGCCAGGACCATCGGGAAGCATTTTCCGAGCGGATTCACGAATCCAATAAATTTACCTATGTATCCCGGATGATCATGGAAACGGCCTCATCCCATCCGGACCTTCTTTGTTTTCTGTACCGGCTGTTTGAACAAAAATTCAACCCGGCCGGCCCCTGTGATCTGACCCAAGAAGAATTGGAAAAGAAAGAAGCTGAATTCAACCGGATGCTGGAGGTTCGGTTCATGGATTTTTCCATGGGCCGGGATATTTTTTCCTTTATGTTCAACCTTATTTCCGCCACCTTTAAAACCAATTTTTACAAACCCGAGAAACGTTCCTTTTCCTTCAGGATGGACAGCCGCATCCTGGATCCCCTGGTTTTCAAACAATCTGTCTTCGGTGTTTTCTATGTCAACGGCCATTATGCCTGTGGCACCCATCTTCGGGCCGACGACATTGCCAGGGGCGGGCTGCGCCTGATCCGGGTGACCCCCACCAACCATGCCATGGAACTGGACAATGCGGTTCTCTTGAATTATGCCCTGGGACCCAAGGCCCAGCGGCTGAAACACAAGGATATCTGCGAAAGCGGGTCCAAAGGCGTGGTAGTTCCCCACCCCATCTATGCCGCCTACGGCATGGATGCCTTGTATGATTACACGGAAGGCATCATGGATCTGATGCTCCCGGATGATGCGGTTGTGGATCATTATGGAAAACCGGAAATGGTCTTTTTCGGGCCTGATGAGGGCACCGCACCCCTGATGGATGCTATTTCCTTCAGGGCAAAAGAGAGGGGTTACGAATACTGGCGGACCATCACCACGGGGAAAAGCTTCGGCATTCCCCACGACACCTACGGCATATTGAAAAACGATGACCTTTTCGGCCTCACGGCCCATAAGGACAAAAAAACCGAACTCCAGATCAATGGGGATACCGTTGCCCTGACTGCGGACATGGAAGACATCTGGAAACACATCGGCGGAAAAATCAAGACCAGCGGCATGACCACCACCGGCATCATGGGGGCCTTCCGGACCCTTATCGCGCATTATGGCTGCCGGGAAGAAGATTTGAACCTCATGATCACCGGCGGGCCCGACGGGGATCTGGGCTCCAATGAAATCCAGTGCTACCAGGGTAAAATCTGCCTCATCGTGGATGGCGGGTCCGTTCTGTTCGATCCGGAGGGCCTGGATAAAAAGGAATTGATGAAAATCGCCTTCATGCGCCACACCTCCCCCAGGGTGAATTCCCTGGGATATCCGGCTGAAAAGCTTGGGCCGGAAGGATTCCAGGTTCCGCTCAGGGCGAAGAACATCACCCTGCCCGATGGGACCTTTATCGAAGACGGGGCCATGTTCCACCGGACCTTTCTCACGGACCCGGCCAACCGGAAATACCTTGAAAAAGCTGCCATAGAGGCCTTTATCCCCTGCGGCGGGTTCAAAGATACGATCAATCACGGCAATGTCCGGCAGTTTGCCGCCAATTTCAAGGAACTGCGATTCATCGTGGAAGGGGCCAATGTCTTTTTTGACGATGCGTCCAGAAGGTATATTGCCGGGTCCACCGACATCCTTCAGATCAAGGACAGCACGGCCAATAAGGGCGGGGTCTTTTCGTCGGCCGTGGCCGAGGTGCTGACGGGGTTTTTATTCGGAAACGACTATGAACGGCAGCTCCTGGAAGACAAGTCCACCCGCTGGGACCTGATCCGGGACATCATGGTGCTGGTGAAGACCAATGCCTCGGTCGAAACGGATATGCTGATCCGGATCCATGAGAAAGATCCCCAGGTTCCCTTATTTATGCTGTCGGAAAAAACCAGTGAGCAGATTTTTTCCTTCCAGGCCATTGTGGCAGAGCATATGGATGCGATCCTTTCCGATGAAAACCTGCTCTGGGTCATCCTGGAAGCGTATATCCCCGCTATCCTGGTAAAAAACCTGGGCCGGGAAGCCATCTTGAGGATTCTGAATTCCGATAAATTAAAGGCCTACCGCAATGCCATCATTACCAAGAAATTGTCAGCCATTGCCTTTTATGAAAACGGATTGAACTGGGATACATATATGG
>JAABTB010000498.1 GCA_011390085.1 Desulfobacula sp. | reverse complement strand
ATTTTTTTTTTAATGGAGGGAGATGCAATGGTAAAATTTAAATTATTGTTCGTTTCATTTTTATGTGGCCTTTTTTTAGCGAGCACCGCTCATGCCTCACCGTTTCAGATTCGTATCAGCGATTATTTTGCAAACGGCGCTCTTTATGACCAAAATGGTGTACCCTTTACCGTTTTAGGGTCTCAACCGTTAACCCCCGGCATTTATACAGCGCCTGACGGTATCCAGGATGCCTGGGCAGTGGGTTTAATTAATACATGGCAGGATATGGTGAGTGGGGATTTTGTACATCGTGCTTCTGCCAGCTCCGATGAAATAACCCTTTATGTATACGGGATAGATGACGTCTTATTTAATCCAACGACAGGTGTAAGTGGGGAGGTTGACCTTTATTCAACCGGACTCAGGGTTGATGTTTATTTGGATGATACTCCTGATTTCAGCCTTACTAACGGCTCAGGAGCAACAGATGGGACACTGATCTTGAGTTTAGCCGGCCACACCCAAATCGGTCAGGATTTAAATAATCCTTCCACTGCTTTTCTCTATAATTTGGAAGGGACCTATCACGTGAGTACTGGAAGAAACACGGGAACAGCTCTTCTTGATGTTGTAGGGGGTTTGTGGGCGCCGTATTATGATACCGACACGATTGATGCCCCTTACAGCTCAACTGGGGGGAATGCGGATTTTTCATTTTCACTCTCACTTGACCCGAGCCCGCTTGGACAGATTCCTATCGGTTTCAATATTAGCGGCACTGCTAACGGCACAGGAAACATGGTTCCCGAACCAGGCACAATGCTACTTCTTGGCTTTGGTCTCCTTGGCCTTGCCGGTGTAGGCAAAAAAAAGTTTAGAACCTGATTAACCTTACAGTAAAATTCTCCAGGGGGTGGTGTGGCGTCGTTATACACCGCCCCCCTTTATTTTCTATACATCATCAAAGGTTATTTTCATGGTCAAAATTATCCTTAAAATTATCGGCATTGGTTTTTGGATAGGAGGGGCCGTGCACGGGTTGATTATCTTCGGAATAATGGAAGAAATCGCCCCCCTGACCGTAACACTATATTTCCATTCCCTTGCCGTCCTGAGTCCGCTTTGCGGCACAGGCATTATCTTACTTAAAAAATGGGGGCGACAACTGGGCTTTTGGATTGTCTGCACTCAGATACCAGCCCACTTTTACATGATATGGCTGGATACGCTTACCGACTGGCAAAGCGGCGTCAGTGTCATTGAGAGGGGAGTTGACCTGGCCTTTGCCGTTTTCTATCTTGTTTTTTTCAATACCCGAAAGGTCAGGAATGTTTTCAAATCCAATTGATTCCGTTATTTTTCGATAGACGGGATCCTGTGGGAAAATGGATCATACAACGTAAAATGGGGCCCTTTGGCAATACGGCCCATCCCCAGTAAAATCTTTAGCGCCTCATTCGCCATCAACACCGACGTCAGCCAGGCCATAGGAGCGAAAGAGGTCATGTGGCCCCGGGCAATTTGATTGATTGCTGTTTCAGAATAAAAATCAGAGATGCCTTCGATCTTTCCCAAGCCGAACAATAACGCTATTCCGATTTCCTTTAATTCCTCATCTGAAAAATCAGAAATATTTTTTCCTGTTGTTGAAAGCCCGTAGGCATCCTCCAGTCCGGGTGTGTCCGACGTAAATACCCGGACATTCCCATACGGCAGGGCCCAGCCTTCAACAAGCGGGATATCCAGCTCCCTGGCCTTTCGTGAAATAATCAGGCAGGGTTTTAATTCATCAATCGCCAGGACCACGATGTCGGATCCAAACAAAATCTGGTGAATATTCTCTTCAGTGACTTCCTTAAAGGATTCAATTTCAACCTCAGGGTTGATTTTTCTAGCGAATTCGGCTGCCACAGCCACCTTATCCCTGTTGCATGTATCATGAAAAGCGTAGATTTGGCGGTTCATGTTCGACAAATCAAACCTATCCTTATCAACAATAGAAAATTTCCCGATCCCGGTTCGTACAAGCACTTCGAATGCAGGGCTGCCGACCCCCCCCATACCGAACAGGCAGATTTTTGATTGACGAAGGGTTTCCTGCTGAGCCAACGTTAGAATCCCGATATTTCTGTTTGTAAACTCCTTATAAGTTTCACTCCAATGATAAGTTTCGTTTGTCATTTAAAGATCCTCCGAGGTTATACATATTGATTTTTGCGTTCAAAATTATGTTCTATGCCATAACCATATTCTAAATAGGGAACCGGTTTAATTTGAATTTTTTGATCTGTCTGTTTTTGAAACTCAGAAAGATAAGAGGCTTCAATCTCAGCCTGGTTGATAACACCCTTCAAAAGCTGAAGGGTTACAACAAAATGTTGATCCGGAGAGAGGCTCAATTTAAAATTTCCTGTAATTTTACGTGAAAGCGTAAAATTTTGAAATAAAACTTCTTTGACTTCACACACCGAAAGAGTGCTTCCCCGGCTGTTTTTGATATCCAGGCGCTTGCCTGTGATGATGCCGAAAGGCAGTTTGAATCTGGGTATCATATCGGCGTGGCCCGATTCCTTAAGGATTTTTACCATTTCAGGATATGAATACAATTGCACAATGTCCTCTGTGTCGTACCGCATCAAAGGAATTTTAACTTTTTTATCCAGCAGGGAAACAATCAAACGGGGGTTTCCATCAGCATCCATAATATTTTCCAGCCAGGTCTGGGACGGATAATACTGCATGATCAGGGGTGGGTATGAAACATCGCCCCCCATCAGGGCGTTTCGAAATTCACGATCCCTGCCGGCGGCTCGCCGGATGCGGATGGTTTCAGGGCATTCTGAAAAAATACTTAATGAAAGTTCGGAGAGCCCCATATTAACAGCAATTATTCCTGATTCCGGATCATCAAAATCAATATGAAGAAGAGATGCGAGATAGGAGCGAAATGATTCGGAAACATATTCTCCCCCTGTTATCACATTGACCTTGATCTTTTCCCAGGGTATACCCATAGCTTCGCCGTCTTCGAATACCTTTTTCAAAAACAGGCTTTCACCGATGATGATAAACTGATCAAATTCATCCTTCAGTTTCATCAGGAGGGCAAGAACAACATCTTCTCTAACACTGGTTTCTGCTATCGGCAGTGTCCTTGTAAAAATTTTAACGCCCATGGGCAGGCAGTTGATGATAAACGTCTTCTGCTTAAAAATCTGAAATGCATTGTCCAGCATAAATTCAAGACCCATTGCAATACGGGATCGATTCCGCCATGTTTCCATGCCAAAGGAAAAAGCTCCGGATGAGGAACCGCTGCTGGAATACACAAGGCAGACATCCTCCAATGATCCATTTGCACAAATATCTTTTAAAAAAGTATTGGAAAATATGATTTCCTTATTAACAATGGGAACATGACGTTCAAAAGCCTCAATTGTTGTTATATCTGCCGGATTGACCTGATTTTTTTTTAAATAGGTTTGATAAAACGGGATAATATCTGCTGCGTTTCTAAAAGCCTCAAACAGTTTTTTCCGCCCGTCCTCCATCAGTTTTTCAGGTTCGGAATCAGAGAGGTAGAACGAAATTCTGCCATATTGCCAACGGATGACGCGTTTGATTATGTCCTTGAACAGATTAGGCATGTGCTTCCACAGAACGCTTTTAACATATGATTAATACTTATCCTGCAGGTCGGATGCCCGGACTTCAGTTGAGCTGGTTCTGCCGGAAAAAAATGTTTCAAAATTTTTATGAAAAATCATTTCTTTAATATCATCTGAAAGGTTTATGCGCTTTATGCAGTCGACAAAATCCTTCATTTCATGTATCTTGCCTGCGTAAGGCATGGGATAGTCCGTACCAAAAATAATTTTATCCGCCCCGATCCGGTCAACGAGGTTTCCGGTTAAAATTTCTTCGATTTCGTAAAGGTATGCTGCCGTATCAATAAAGACATTGGGATTCTTTTCCACAACCATGAAGGCCTCATTATGCCACAACGTCCCCAGATGGGTTAACATGATTCTAAGGTCAGGAAATTCAACCGCCACATCGTCAACGAGCAACGGATTGGCATGGGCCAGTCTGCAAAGGCTGCCGAACGGTGTTGTGCCGACATGAAAAATTATCGGTATATTCAACTCAACCGCTTTCTGATAGACAGGAAAAACCGCTTCATCATTCATGTAAAATTTTTGAAGGGGAGGGTGAAATTTCAACCCTCTTAATCCGAGGTTGTTGACGGCATTCTCTAAGACATCCAGGGCATCCGGTGCAAACGGATTGACCGATGCGACCCCTGCAAGTCGATCCGGATATCTGCTGCAGAGCATGTGCACATACTCATTGGAGGAATAGACAATAGGCGCCTCAACGGCATATAGTATGGATTGCACGATTCCTGCATCATCCATTTGTTTTATAAGCGTGTCTATATTCAACAACGGCAGGGTGGATTCAAGGTCTTTCAGTACTGAAATTCCGCCAGGCAACTGTATATCCCCCATTTTCCGGATCATTTTATCAAATTCCACCATATGGACATGGGCATTTATAATTTTCATCGTCACACCTTTGAATTTAAATTTTTCCCGACATTTTAGCGGCTTTCATAACCAAACAATTCCTCAAAGGGAAAGCCAGTCCGATTCTAGGCATCAATTTTGATTCGAGGCCATAGGCCATCAGATGCATCACTCCCGGCTTTTCTTTGTAAAGCTTTTTTTCAACAGTCTCTATTTTCCCCAGAAAAGGGGTTACAGGGCCATAATAATCATTCTCCGGGCCAATCGGCTCAAATACAAAAGAAAATTTTTTCAGTGTTTCAAACAGCTTTTGCTCCATTGCGGCATACCAGTGCGTAATACCCTCTTTTTTGCTCTCCATGTACATGACTTTGTATAACCCGAACACAATAATTGGACGTTTTCTTTTTTGATGAATTTCATCAGGGATTGGATTTTCTATTGTCGAACGATATGACTGCATACCGTAAAGACCATCGTTTTTTCTCCGCCTCCAGTCTTTCGAAACGGTAAGCCGTGATATCTCGGCTAGTCCGGAACGGGGAAAATCAATTTTTGAACGGTCATAATTCGGGCAATGTTGCTCCAGTGGAAATCCATCTACTGAATCACGAATCAACCTGAGCGTTCCGATTACATTATCATCTTTATCCGCAGCAACAAAATGGATGGAATGTTCATCATACTCATCTTTCTCAAATCCATCCGGATATTCTTCCGCCGGTAAGAAGCCTGTTTCGTGACAATAAATCTCGTACCTGAGCCGATAATATTTTGCCATCATATCATCAGTATTAACGCGAAAAAACCTGAAACCGAGTATATCCATAAGCAGTTACCCGTGCCGTTAAAATTTAACAGGATGATCTAGAAAGGAGTCTTAAATCAAATATACAAAAATTCTATCATGCTGTGCAAGCCCAAAGATAAATTTTGTTTCATAACAACAGATGTAAGCTGTATTTATATCCTGTTTATAACCTCGACTTCAACCCGCCGGTTCACCATGCGCCCGGCCAGTGTTTCATTGCTATCCAGAGGGTTCCGGCTGCCCAGGCCCAGGGCCTTGATCTGCTCTGATCTCAAGCCATGGCCCATGAAAAAGCTTTTAACGATATTGGCCCTGAACTCGGAAAGCTTCTGATTGTAGTTTTCATTTCCTTCTGAATCCGTATACCCGGTGATCTTGATTTCGGCCTCAGGATGCATCCTCAGGATGTCTGCAAACCGGGTCAGGTGCTTGAGATCATCCTCCGTTAAATCATTGGTATTGTAATCGAACCGGACAATGAGGTTTTCCGTGGGAAGCGGGGGGGCCGGGGGAGGGCTTTCTTCCTGGCGGTCCGCCGATTGAGGAGGCGGGGACAGGATCTTCTCCTGACCCGCTTCAGCCCGGGTGTCCGTGGATTCGGATAAAATCGGCTTTTCGAAATCCTCAAAGGCAAGGGGCATGGACGGCAGAGGCTCATGGGTGATTTTTTCCCGGACCTCTGGTGCTTTCACCGGTTCTTTGGCCGGTTCTTCCCGCATGAGCTCTGAAATCCAGGGCAACGCCATCATCTGAATCCTGTTTTTGAGCAGCGGGATAGCATTGGAACCCTGAACAGAGAAATAATAAAGGGTCAAGGCAAAAACCGCCGCTC
>JAABTB010000055.1 GCA_011390085.1 Desulfobacula sp. | reverse complement strand
CCGCCGCTCCCAGAAAAAGGAAGCCCGGGATCGACCCGTGTCTGTTTTTTTTCCCGGCATCCGGTGCCGGGCCCGGCAGCCCCCCGGGCCGTTTTGCGTTGGCCGGCCTGGGCCTGTCGGCAGCCTTTTCCCTGCCTGCGGCGGTCAGATCTGAAAGATCCCTGTTTCCATAGGTCCGGATTTTCAGCTCTTCCGCACATTCAGCAACAATGGCGCCTCCTATGACCTTCTGCTCTTTGACATACCCGGATAAAAGACAGTGGTCGCAGATCACATTGATCCTTCGCGGAAATCCGCCCGAGGCCATAAAAACCGCCTGAACCCCCTCTTCGCTGAAGACCGGATAGGAAGCCCCGGCAACAGCCATCCGATACCGGATGTATTCCCCGATTTCATCCGGGGTCAAGGGTTCGATGTGATAGTTCAGGGTCAGGCGCTGCCTTACAGCCCGGTTCTCTTCCCGGTTGAGGATCGCGTTGAACTCATTCTGGCCGACAAAAAAGATATTGATCAGCTTGGCATCCGGGGTCTCGATATTGGACAGCAGCCGGATCTCCTCGAGCAACTGCTGGCTCAGCAACTGGGCCTCATCGATGATCAGAAGCACTTTTTTCCCATTTTGGCGCGCATCCAATAAAAAGTGGCGGAAATGGGCAAGGAAAGCCCCTTTGGTCTGGAATACCGACTCCATGCCAAAGCCTGAGGCGATGAAACTGAAAAAATCCATCTTCTCCAGACCCGGGTCAGGCACAAATGCAGACAGGACATCATCGCTCAGGCTCTGCAACAGGGAGTTGATCAGGGTGGTTTTCCCGGTTCCCACATCCCCTGTCATAAGAAGAAACCCCTTGTTGTCCAGAATCCCATATTTCAGGGTTGCCAGGGCTTCCCTGTGTTTTTCCCCGAACCACATGAAAGACGGATCGGAACTGATCTGGAAAGGCTTGCGTTTCAGATTGTAAAATGAAAGATACATGGCACACTCTCAAAGGTTGTGAATAAATTCCATATCCCTGGTCTGTGAATTTTTGGTTCCCAGGGCCAGGATTTCCATCTTGCTGCTTTCGTTTCGCTTGAAGTACAGACGCCCGCTGTATGAAAACAGGACCTCAAAGCAGGGCGTTCGGTTCTTCTTTCCGGAAAACACCTTCCGTTTAACGATGATTTTATCCGGATCACTGTCCATCAGGTGGATCAGTTCCTCCACCTTGATCTGCTGTTCTTCCTTCAGGCTGACAAAATCAGCGACAGCCCGGCGGTTCATTTCTACGGATTTGTAAAGAGCAGAAAACCGCTTCAGAACAAATTCAAACTCGTTTCGCCTCACCCTGGAGGTTTTTCTTCTTTCACCCTTCTGGATTTCACCCTTCAGATCCTCAATTTCAGCTTCCCTTCGCTTTTTGAGTTCAATAAAGGTGTTGATCTTTTCTTCCAGAGAGACGATTTCCTGGAACATCTCTTCTTCATTTACTTTAGCCTTCTGCCTGTCCGCTTCATACCGGTCATTCAGGGCCCGGATGTCTACAAACAGGTTTTTTCGCTCGGTTTTCAGATCCTCCAGGATCTTTTTATAAGACGACTCCTCTTCTTTCAGGTCCTCGATCAGTTTCATGTTCTGCTGGAGGTCCCGGTCCGCCCTGGTCTTGCCGGCCCGGTAAAAACCAATAAAAATGATGACCGAAAGAACCAGATAAAGGCCCAGTATCAGGTTGCTGATGAATGATCCGTGCGTCAGCTTTGCCTCGGCCTGAACCTGAAAGCCGGCGGAGAGGTATTCATAGTTTTTCTTGGCCAGGGCCAACGGGTCCGGCTCTTCCGTGAATTCGGCCTCCAAGGAAGAAGACAAGGCATCCATGTACAAAGGATAAAGGATTTTTCCCTGGGAGGTGGTCACCCAGACCACCAGTTCAAGGCCTGTCAGACGGATAATCCAGTCGTCCGACAGAAAGCTTCGGATATTGGCTGCAATCTGCTTTTCCAGGGAGACGGACCCTTCCAGAAGGGGCCTGGAATCGCCGATCATAATGTTCCGGATCCTGGATTCATACCGGCCGACAAAATAACTTTCACCCAGGATCAGGGTGACGCTGTACAGGACAGGCGTGACAAGAAGGCATGCAATCACTGTCCTGATCGGGAAATATTTCATAACCGACCATTGCTGGATGGAACCACGATATCGTAATAGGACTTGTTTCCAGACGTTGTCTTGTGACTGATTTCACCGCCGAGGAATGAGCGGATCAGATCAAACTCCTTTGATAATTTCAGAGGGTCTGAAATGGATAACGAATCCCGGTAGATAATGCACAGATGATTTTCAAGAACGCCGACGTTAATGAAAACCGTCGGGACCTGCGTTTGTTCCTGTTTGACCAGAGAGCTCTGAATCAGTTTTTCCACCAGGTCATGGATGACCTGATAGCTTCCCTTGAAAACATTGTTCTTTCCGGCAAAGAACACCCGGATATCATATTTCTCATATTCCTTCCGGATATCAGCCAGCAGCTTTTCGACATTCAGTTCAGCCGGGTCAAACAGGACCTGGTCGCCGTAAAGAGCTTCCATGATAGCCTGCTCAGACCTGAAAATTTCCGCACACAGGTGATCCGGCACCACCATCACATCCGGTTCATTCTCGTCAAGGGAACCAATGGTCAAACGGCCCTGCTGTTCTTTGATCCAAATACCGGTTTTAAAAATGGTATCTTTTCTGGATTTTGTCATGCTCTGTCTCCTGCGAGTTATAACGGTGAGGGGATATCTCTAACTTACCCGCAAATCCGAGAATTCTCAAGGATAATTTATGGAACCAATGGTTTTTCCCATTGTCATAAAAATAGAGCGTATTATATTCTTGCGCTGATGCCGGACTTGGTATATGCTCGTTTCATATGACGGGCGGTTCCGGATCCCGAGTTCTTCTGGAAAAAACCTGCCACAGGGCTGCATAAAAGAATCAGAAAAGCTGTAGAATGCATGATGAATTTCAAGGTCATACCGGAAAGTCGTCCTTTTTTGTTTTACAAATATTTAACACATACTAAATGGATATACAAGCTTTTGAACTTTCCAAACAAAGGAGACAAATGAACTTCTTTTTGAATGTTTTCTACCTTTTTTTCATTTCCATTTCACTGATAGGCTGCCAGTCCGATCTTGAAAAAAAGGAATCCTTCATGAAAAAGGCGGTTGCCTACCATGAAAAAAAAGAATACAGAAAGGAGGAGATTGAGCTTAAAAACGCCCTGCAGATTGACCCGGGCTATATCAAAGCCTATCATCTCCTGGCGGAAAACATGCTCAAGCTCGGCAATATCAAGGAATCTGCGGCAGTCTACAACAGAATCCTCCAGCTCGATGCAGAGGATATCGATGCCAACCTGAAAATCGCTGAATTTCTTGTTCTCGGGAAAAATGTGGACGCCGCCCTTGAAAAAATCTCGTTTGTGCTTGAAAAGCAGCCGGGAAGGACGGATGCCCTGCTTGTCAAAGGGCTTATTTTAATGCAGAAGGGATACTACGATGGGGCTGAGAAGGCCTATCAGACCATCCTCGCCAATGACGCGGAAAATATCCCGGCCATTCAGGGCATGGCCAAAATTCATGCCGTAAAAAAGGACTTCCACGGAGCGGAAGCCCTTCTTCTGAAATCAATCGCCCTGGATGAGCAGAACCTCCAGGTCCGGATGTCGATTATCGGACTGTACATGCAGCAGAACCGGCTCGACGACGTCAAAACCCAGCTTGAAACAGCCATTGAAAAGAGCCCGGATAATTTCGAAGCCCATGTCCTGCTGGGAAACTTCTACTTCAATCAGAAGCAGAATGACAAGGCCGAAGCTCTGTATCTTGACGCCGTCAAGGCCTCACCGTCATCCGTGAAGCCTTACCTGGTTGCCGCAGAATTTTACGAAAAGATCCATCAGGGCGAGAATGCCCTGAAAATGTACACAGAGGCTTCCTCCCTGGAGCCTGACAATGTGGGGATCAAAGAAACAATCGCCCGGTTTCATTATTCCAGAAAAGATATCGAATCGGCAGATAAAATCATTTCCGCCATCCTGGCCCAGAGACCCAGGTATTATCCGGCAGATCGGAAGAGCACACG
>JAABTB010000054.1 GCA_011390085.1 Desulfobacula sp. | reverse complement strand
GTGTGCTCTTCCGATCTTTTATCTAAGGGTTTGAACCTGCTCCGATACATTGTTTCGAAGATAATAATCTAGATCAAAAAGTTGTTTAAAGCTTAGATCTGTAAATTGAACGTGTCGCTTTCTGATTTTCATGGAACTGAAAGAGGGGGCATTTGTTATTTCATAATCCGAAATGGTTTGGAACGGCAGGTCCCCCACATAATAGCCCATGCTGCTTAGAAAAATCGATTCTTCCGGTGACTGTTCAAAATCTGTATCATTATTGGTCGTATCAATATATTTGAATGACAGCCCCCCCATACTGATATCAATAACCTGACCAAGCTTATGGGAATTCGGGCTGATGGCTGCATAGGCACCTTCCGCGGCTTTGTACCGTTTATGTTTTCTTCTGTCAATAGTTCTTTTTCTGCCTACCATGAAAGTTATTTCCTTATCAAAATAAAAAGTTATTTTTTTAATAAATTAAATGCACAAAATATGCCACTTTGTTTTGTAGTTTTGTGTAATAAAAAAAATCTATAATATCAAATAGATAAAATGGAATCCTGTTCAATGGTGATTTCATCTTTCCCAATGAATGCCGAAATTATGACATGTTCAAGTTCTTTCCTTTTATGATTGACAGATTTATGGAAAAATTGGTTATAAGATTAGGCATTTATTTTCCCAAAAGATTACATTTTTTCCTCAAACTGTTTTCGGTCCCTGTTTTTTCGAACATTATCAGGGGTAAATATTTTACCACTAATGGCAAGATATACACCGAATGGTAATATCTGGACTGCAGCAACGGCTGACCCCAGGTTGAAAACAGCGTCGCTGGACTTGAATTTAGCCGGCTCCATGGCCCCTGTCAGCACAATTGTCTTACCGTTAATGGGGCTGAGGGCTGCTGCGGTTTCAATCATTGTGTCCGTACCATGCGTGATAATAATTTTATCATTTAATTCATCCTGCACAGCCTTAAAAACAATCATTCGATCCTGCTCGGTCATATCAAGAGAATCTTTTTTTATTAGGGATTCTATTTCATAATCAAAATTAACCCTGGCATTTTGCAGGATATCTTTGATATTTGGATCACCGATCTCATATCTGCTGAGTGCATCAAAATAGACCTTATCAATGGTTCCGCCCACAGAAAAAAATTTAATTTTCATTTTTATCCTTTAACCCGAGGTGTTCTTCTAGTGGATTCAATTTGTTTAATATTGATATCGCAATTTCATAAGTAAATCCTCTATATTGAAGAAAATTCAAGGCTTTTTTTTTAAATTTTTCAAAATCAAGCCGGAGCCATAATTTAATCTTTGATTCGATTGCTTGTAGAGCCAGGTCTTGATCATCATAGGTCTTTAAAGCATCCTCAATGACATCAGACTTGATTCCTTTTTTATTGAGTTCATAAGCAAGGGCAAACTTTGATTTGGGTTTATGATTGATTCTGTTTTCAACAAATGTTCTGGTAAAAATTTCATCGTCAAGGTATTTCTGTTCCAGGAGCTTTTCTATGGTTTTGTTGATCATATCTTCATCAAACCCCTTTTTTACCAGATAGTCATTCATTTGCCGGATTGACCGGGGTTGATGAGCCAAATACCTGAGAGCTGAATTCAAGGGGTTTTGGTTATTTTTTTCTGAAAGCAGATTCGTCTTTTTCATCATCAGATAGCTTATCCAATAATCTTACAGGCGTTTTTAAAATATTGGCCATCATATTGATGAGTCCCTCACCCACTGCTGAAGGGTGCAGCGGAACCACCAAAGGATCAGAAATTTTACCACTGGCTTTAACCGGAACAGATACAAGATTCCCACCCAGAAGCGTGCTCACAATCGGAATTTTTTCAATTATCAAATCAATGGTTTTGAAGGGGGCAACCAAACAGGTTAAATCCATATCATCATGTATCAGATCGATCCGGCCGATAAAAATGAGGGTCATATCATTACCGTCAATGATTGCTTTTGTGATATGGATATTGCTGTCCTTAATATCTGCTTCAATCGTAATTGTTTTATAAGCAAATCCTTTTTGGGTGATGTCGGGGATATTGCCTTTAAAAAACTTAGAAACATTCAGTACCGAGAATATCCTTGAAAGGAGTGTCAATTTATGGACCCGTCCTTCTTCAGCCTGAAAAAGAAATGAACCGTTCAACGTATTTAAAAAATTCTGTTTGCCGGTATCGGACCTGATTTCTCCTTTAAAAGAATAGCGGCCATCCATAAACTCATTTTTATTAAAAAGGCAGGTCAGAAGGTTTTGAATATTATCTTTGTTGTCGGCGATGAATGGAATTTTGGCATCGATCCGGTCGCCTTTAAGGTTAATATTAATATACCCCTCTGTTTCTAAGTCGCACAAAAAAGCCTTATTCAACCGGATATAAGCATCATCCTGTTGAAGGGAGATTTCCGCGTCCATATCTTTGATAGTCCAGTTTTTTATCGTGAGATTTTCAGTTTTTAATTTGATGGTTTTATTTAAAAACAGGTTATTTTTTGTTGAGAAAGGTTTTTGAGATGATAAAAAGGAGGTCAGGTTCATTTTTTTTGTGATGACATGAATGGTCGAATCTTTATCAGTATGGATTAATACAGATTCACCTTCCGTAAACGCATTTATTTTTTTTCCCAGATGACTCTCAGGAACCAGTATTTTATGTATTGTTTGCGTGTTCAGAATTCCATCGAAGTCGAAAATGATTTTATTTGTATCAGAAGACAGATCAATCCTCGCATTTGAAAATCCGGGGTCCAGGAGCTTTATGCTTTTTATGGTCAGAGAGGTAATGCTGTTTCCACCAAGTTCAATTTGAAGCTTTTGTCCATCTGGAAAAGAAAGATCAGTATTAAACCATGCTTTTTTTTTAATGGTTTGCAACTGACCATTTTTCATCATCAATGGGGTCCGAAAACTTTCAAAATGTTTTTTCCCCACAAAAGCTTCCAGCCATGAAAGGTTTTCAATTCTTGCAGAAATTGATTCCAAGGAAAACCCCTTGTCGGAAAAATGATATTGACAGGAAAGATCTTCAATTTCCTTTTGGTTCAATTGGGTTGTCAAAGAGATGTGTGACCCGTTCCCGGTTATATCATAGACCCATTCCTCGGGCATCAGAAGGGGACCGGACAATTGGATTGTGTTCACATCAATATTGCCAGTCCCTTTTTTAAGGGGTGACAGGAATGTTTCTATTTTTTTGTTGGCCATTAGAAAGGGAATTGCAGAATCAAGGGAAATCCTGCCTGAACCGGAGTGAATGGAAATGGTAGGGTTCTCTTTAAGATGAATGATGGTATCCAGGTCTTTAACAATAATGTCGGCGATTGTTCCTTGAATATGCTTCACACGAAACATTCCTGAATTATATTGGAAATTAATTTTTTCAAGAAAAACAGGGCCTGGTATTCGATTGTAATCGCCTTTTACTGCGAAATCGTCGGACTCAATCTTCACATCAAGATCTTTTTTGTCATTGGGAATTGAAAGATTTAACCTGATATTTGACCGGCCGATGATATTGTGAGTCTTTGCCAATTCTTCTGCCAGAAAGGTTCCGGGTAAAAGCGATTCTAAGGTTTCCGGAACCATGGAAAGATCGGCATCCAAAGAAAATTCTCCATTAAAGGGAACATGGTTGGACCCTAAGAGATAAATGGTCAATTGTCCCTGTTTGAGGACAGAGGACCCTATCATAGCATGGACGGCATTGATATCTAAAATCCCCGTTTGAATCCCGGCGCTTCCTTGGACATCAGAAACAATCAAATCAGTCCCCGGGATTTTGACCACCCCGTTCTCGATTCTTCCCTTTAATTCCAAATTATCCGCCTTAAAAAGAAGAGTCGGGTCATCCGCTTTAAAGGACACATTGATGTCCGGGGAAACCCCATCCTGCAAGATATCAAATAGATGGTTTACCAAGCCGTTGTTTTTGAAAACCGCCAAAGACGTCTTTTTTGCCTGGCCAATATGGATATTGTTTCCGGTAAACTGAATTTCCGATTTCTTTTGAGCTGAATTGGAAAAAAAACGGACTCCCACCACACCTTCCGGATAATTCATTTTAAAAGGGTTGATATCCAGTTGATACCCTGTGTCGGATAAATTTAAAACAGCATGAATGGCATCGGTATCAAGAACAAGATTTTTGTTCCCATCCTTGAGAATAATGCCCTGAGCCTTCAAATCAGCCTTGATCTCACCTTCAGAATGGATCGAAGCCGTTAATTCCAATTGATCAAGGAGAATGGAATCCAGATCAAGATATTGATTCAAAGAGATCTGGGATAGATCAGAAGCATGCAACGCAAGTTTTTTGACGATTGCATGGATTGCAAGGTCTTTTTTGGTTTTAATCAGGACAAGAGATCCATCCATACGGTTAAAATAGGGTGAAACAAGATTGGTGATCTTTATTTCTAAGTTTTCTTGATCCTCAGGTAAAAATTGAAAGAATTCATTAAACGTGTTTTTGAATTCAACGGGTTTAAATTTAAAATGGGGTCCAGGCTGCTGTGAATTCTTGGGGAGGAAATTTACAGTCGGGTTCTGGATAAGAATTTGCCCAAGGATCATTCTGCCGCGCAAAAGGTTCTGAAGATCCATATCAAATTTTAATTGGCTCATGTTAAGAATGATTTTTTCATTAAAAATGAAATCGAAATTTTTCAGAATAATTTCCGGTTTTGGAAAGAGCCTTACTGAAATCCTTGTCGGATTCAAATAGATACCGCTTCTATCATGGATCGCTGAAGCAATTTGATTTTTTACATAAGGGGTATTGATGGCAAAATGAAACACATAAGAAAAAGAAACAATAATAGAAAGTGCTGCCAAGAAGAAAGAAAATAGGATTTTTCTTTTTTTTGTTTTAAAAAAAAATATCAGTTAATGCCTCGTTTAATAAATATGGAATCATAGGTTAATTATCGGTTTAAATTTACCATGAAAACCCAAGGCCCTTTGAAAATTTTATAAAATCCGCCATCACAAGATGGGTCTGGTTCATCAGAATGGTTTTAGCGTCTTCAATTCCCGTATTTTCCTGGCTGGGCTTTTCAATGGGATCTTTCCCGATGGCTTTGAAATATTCATTTTTGATAACAAGCTCATCCTGCTCATATTGCTTTTTCCGTGATTTTCGGGATTCGAGGTTTAATGACAGCGCCGCTTTTGAATTCAATTCAGCACTGATTTCAATTCTTTTTTTCAGATAATTCAAGCCTGGATCTTTGAACGCCCTTTCTTCATAACCTTCTGCAAGTTTTTTATAAATTTCATTAAGAGGCTGATATGCGCTGTAATTTGTTTTCATGGTCCTATCCCAGGGGAGAGCACCATCTAGAGAGCTTTCTCCCGTATCTTCAATCTTGTATAGCTGGGGGTATTGCAGATCCGGCACAACCCCTAGATTCTGTGTACTTTCTCCGGACACCCGATAAAATTTTGCACTGGTGATTTTAAGCTTGCCTTCACCAAGCGGTTGCAGTTCCTGGACCGTGCCTTTACCAAAGCTCCTTGTCCCGACAATGATCCCCCTGTGATAGTCTTTGATGGCCCCTGCAAAAATTTCCGAAGCAGATGCGCTCATTCGATTAATCAAGACAATCAGTGGTCCTGAGTATTCAATGGAAGGGTCCTCATCATAGAGCCGCGAAATTCTATTTTTTGTTTTGATCTGGACCGTAGGACCTGATTTTAAAAAGAGTCCGGTGAGGTCATTGGCCTCTTTAAGGGAACCGCCTCCATTGTCCCTTAAATCAACGATCAACCCGTCAATATTTTCTTGTTTCAGTTCAAAAAGCAGTTTCTGGACATCTTTGGTCGTACTTTTATATTCCGGATCTCCTTTGTTGTATGCGTTAAAATCAAGATAAAAGGTTGGAATCTCAATAATTCCAATTTTTAGAGGCGGATTCGGGTGGGATAGGGTAATGATATCTTTTCGGGCAGCCTGTTCCTCTAATTTAACCTTTTCCCTTTTGATCTGAATGGTTTTGGTGGTATCGGTTTTTTCCGAAGGAATGATTTTTAAACGAACAAAAGTGTTTTTTGGTCCGCGGATCATTTTTACCACGGTGTCTATCCGTTGACCAATGGTATCCTTTATCTCTCCATTTTCTCCTTGCCCCACGCCTATGATTTTATCTCCCGGCATGAGCAGGTTTGATTTGTCGGCAGGTCCTTTGGGAATTAATCGGACAACCTTGGTAAATTCATATTCATTTTGAAGAACTGCACCAATACCCTCGAGAGACAGGCTCATATGAATGTCGAAATCCTCTGAAGCATTGGGTGGAAAATACTGAGTATGGGGATCAAAACTGCTTGTGACGCTGTTCATGAAAATCTGGAAAACATCATCGTTATTGGTTTGCAAAAGATGCTTAAGACGGTTTGAATAGGTCTTTTCAAGGGTATCGGCGATGGAGGCCTCATCCTGATCGTCCAGAATGAGTGAAATAATATGGTTTTTCAGATCACTCTTCCACAAAGGATAAAGGGATTGCTTATCCAGGCGCCACTGCAAAAGATCATCATCAATAACAAGGGACTCATCCTGAGTAAAATCAAGATCTTGTTCCCAGGTTTTAATCAAAGATAAAATATATTCCAGTTTTTCAGCGGATCTGGCCAGATATAGATTAAAGATTTCAAACCCTATATCCAGATTGCCTTTTTTCAATTCATTATCAAAACGAAATTGATACTGATTAAACCGGTTGATATCTGAAAGGGTGAATAATTGCCTCATGGGGTCAAGCTGTTTGATGTAACGGTTCAGAATGATGGAGGACATTTCGTTGTCTAAGGTTTTTTCTGAATAATGATTTTTTTCCAGAGAGCGTATGATATCGATGCCTTGTGAAGAATATTCAGGCCTGGGGGTGATGATATCCGGGGTCACTGCCCACAGGGACGAAGACAGGCACGCAATTATGACGATGGACAAAAGAGATTTAATAAGAATTGAAATATCAAATCGATTGGGTTTATAGCGCTTGAATGTCATTTTCATATTCCCTTGGGGTTTCAAAACTAATTTTTCCTATTTTACCAGCTCTGAGCTCTCGGATCAATGTTTCAGAGGCTTTTTGAAAATCAACAAGGCCACCTTTTTTCAAATAGCCTCGTTTCATCCCGATATGTTCGATAAGTGCCGCCGGATCATCTGGAATGGTTTCCAGGAAAGGGTATCTTTCCTTCAAGCGGTGCGGATATCGTTTGATCAGCATGGCAGCGGCAAAAATTGCAATATCGCCATAGTCAAAGGCCGTATCGGATATGGCACCGCTGACCGCCAGAAGATATGCTTTTTCCTTGGGTTCGATGACGGGTGATAATATCCCGGGTGTGTCATAGATATCGATATTATGGGGCAGACTGGTTCTCTGTTGGTGTTTGGTAATGGCGGGTGAATTTCCGGTTTTGGCAATTTTTTTTCCGGAAAGGGTATTTAAAATAGTGGATTTCCCAGTATTCGGGATGCCCAAAACCATGATTTTCAGTTTTCTGGCTTTATTTCTGACGGTCTTTTCAATGCAGTCATTTAAAGCGTAAAGCACCTGGGAAGGATGAGTGCCACAGGTTGATAAAGCGGGGATCTGGTTATTTTTAAAATATTCAAGCCATAAAGGTGTTATTTCCGGGTCGGCCAAATCAGCTTTATTTAAGAGCTTAAGTCTGAATTTATGTTTACAGAGCTTGTCCAAAAAAGGGTTTGCGCTTGCCATTGGTAGCCTTGCGTCTAAAACTTCCAGGATGGCATCAACCCTGGAGATTTCCTTTGTCAACAGGTTTTCTGTTTCCAGCATATGGCCGGGAAACCATTGGATGGTCATTTTTATTCTCTATTCTGAGTTGAACTGTTTTGTTCTAACAAATTATGAATCTATTTGAAATTTTCAAGTAATTGCTCTATCAGATTTGGGTTGGCGGAAACGATTCCTTTTTCCGGAAAATATAGGTCTCCGTTAAAATCACAGACCTTTCCCCCGGCTTTTTCAACGATAAATGCACCGGCTGCAATATCATATAGGTTAAGGTTCATTTCCCAGAATCCGTCTAATTTTCCACAGGCCACATAACAAAGATCAATGGCAGCGGAGCCGAATCGTCGGATATCTCTTAACTGGGGGACGATTTTGGTGAAATAGGGAAGGTTATTGTGTTTGGCATCTGCTCTCAAACAGGCAAACCCTGTTGCCATAACGCTGTTGATAAGGGTGTCGGTAGTCGAGACATGAATTGGAGCGCCGTTTAGAAAAGCACTGCCGTCTTGATCTGCATAGAACAATTCATCCAGGCGGGGTGCAAATACAGCGGCGCAAATGGTTCGACCCTCATGCCGCACAGCAATGCTGATGGAGTAAAACGGCTGCTGGTGCAGGAAGGAAGTCGTTCCATCGATGGGATCAATGATCCATATATAATCGGAAGAAAATCCGCTTCTTCCGGTTTCTTCACCCAGAATATCATGGGCTGGATATTTTATTCTGATGTTTTCAATAATAAAATCCTCAACTCTTTTATCAATTGTTGTGACCAGGTCTTTTCGGTTTTTAAAACCGACGTCAGACGGCAATAGCCGGCTTTGTTCGGTTTTACAGATGGTACCGGCTTTTTGAATGAGATCCGTTAGAAATTCTATCAATCGTACCCCTATCTCAATATGAGGATTAATATATGAACTATCCCATATAAGCTTTTTTTTTTCAAAGGTAAATATCCAAAGAAAGCCGGAGTCGATTTTATCGGCATGGAAGTTTCCAAAATAAGATGATTCACACATATGAGCGGTTAAAATTTGAAGTCAGGCAGCAGAGGGGGTATCAGTAGAATTTTCTTTTTTCGGTTTCTGTTGTTTTTTAAAACAGAGTTTGTCTTCTCTTATTATGGCACATAATTTGTGATTGTGTAATTCTTTGCAGGTGGCATGATTATAGAGAGGGCATTCCGGATATTGTTTAGACATTTTGATTCCTTTATATGATGTCCCCAAAGAATGTGTAACGTATACCTTAATTCCGGCATGCTTTCAACCCATTTTCCATGATAAATCTGTCCGAGATGCACAGAGATGATAGACAAAAGAGAAATTCAATCAATTCCGGAACCGATATGGGCTGGTTAAATCCGCCAAGATGGGGACCGGTATTCAGAATGATATCCTTTTCGCCTTTGTGAATGGTTTTCACAACCGATCCTTCATATCCTCGGGATATCAAGAATGTTTCAAATTCAGTATCGCTCATATTCATCTGATCCTGAACGCGGAGGATTTCTTCCATATGATAATCTTTTCCCATATTTTCTATGAGTTTATCAATCAGGCTTTCGTTTAAAAATAGAGGCAGGTTTTTCGGCAAAAGGCCTGTCACCCCATGGTAATAATTTTGGACAACCTCAGTAATCATTTCAATAAAAAGATCTCGATCAAAAAGAGTCCTTAAATCCAGGGGGTTCCCTTTTTCATCAAATCCTTTTTGTTCAGGGGCTTTATTTCTGAAAAAGCTTCCCATGACAAGGATAAATCCAAGGATGTGTTCTCCGATGAAATGCCGCAGTTCTTTCGAATTCTTGAGGAGTGTCAGATGCTCAAAATCTCTTAATCCGGATTTGGCAAAATTGGGGTAGCGGCATGATTCGAGCCATCTATCGAGCCTTCCCCCCTGCTCCCAGATATAAAGGCCCTGATCCTGACGCCGGATTTGCTGTGCCCGGTTGTGAAACAAAGGGATGATGGCCGTATGGATGATCCCCTTTGAGGTCAGTCTACCGAGGAGCCATGCATTCCGCCCATACATTTCTTTTATCTCTTTTCTTTGATCCTGAAAATGCCAAGGCTCGTTTGCATATTTGAAATAGTCTTTTTCTGCAATAAACATAATTGCAAGGCAATCCGGGTGAATTTCCCGGTTGTTCAGGATAAAATCCGGCACCTGATCCAATTTGAAAAGGCAGTGATCGTTAATACGGACGGGAACAGGAGCAAGAAAATTCAATTCACGGCAGAAGGGATGGGTATTCAAAAAAGAAAGCCAGTTTGCCTCCCGTATCAATTCAATTGCATTTTCTTTTGTTCTGGCAAATTTGATACAGGCCATTTTCCTGCCATTTAACGGGTATATCAGCGTTCTTCCCTGCCATCGGAAAGCTTTGGTATCCATGATTCCCTGGGTGGCGAGGCATACATTAAAAGACAGTAAACAAAAATCCATGCCATCTCTTTTATCCATATCCGGTCCGGCAATATTTAACGGCAAAGAACCCAGCGCTTCAGAGAC
>JAABTB010000053.1 GCA_011390085.1 Desulfobacula sp. | reverse complement strand
TGTCGATTCATGCCTGGATATTTTTTTTAATTCAGTGGAATTGGGATGAGGCTTATAATCTTCTTGACAATAAAACAAAGATTTAATTAATATTTGATCCTGACTCAAAAGGGAGAAGGGCCATGAAGATAATCGTTGTGGGCGGAGGATGGGCCGGATGTGCTGCGGCCCTGTCTGCGAAAAAACGAGGGGCTGCCGTAACCCTGCTGGAACGGACGGACATGCTGCTGGGAACCGGTCTGGTGGGCGGGATCATGAAAAACAACGGACGGTTCACAGCCACGGAAGAGATGAAGGCCATGGCCGGCGGCGATATTTTTGACGTCATTGACTCCAATCTCATCCATAAGAATATTGAATTTCCGGGTCACAAGCATGCCTCCCTCTATGATGTCTCCACCATGGAACCCATTATCCGGCGGTTTCTCATGGGCCATGGCATTTGCGTGGAAATGGGAACCCGCATCACGGATGTGGACATGAATGGGACCCGGATCACTTCGGTTCTGGGACGGAAAGGGGACCAGGACCTTCGGTTTGAGGCCGATGCCTTTGTGGAGACCACGGGTACGGCCGGACCCATGGCCAACTGCCGGAAATACGGGAAAGGGTGCGCCATGTGCATCCTGAGATGCCATTCCTTTGGGGGCCGGGTCAGCATTGCAGCCAAGGCCGGAATCACGGAAATCAACGGTCAAAAGGAGGGCCGGACCGGTGCCATGAGCGGATCATGCAAGCTGCACAAGGACTCCCTGGCGCCGGCCCTGAGGGAGGAACTCACCAAAAACGGGGTTGCCGTCATCCCCCTGGATCAGGGGAGCCGCCTTAAGGGGAAACTGGCCCTGAAGGCCTGCCAGCAATATGCCATAGCTGATTTTGAGGAGAATGTGATTCTTCTGGACACAGGCCATGCCAAACTCATGAGCCCCTATTTCCCCCTGGAAGATCTCCGGCGGGTTCCGGGCCTGGAAAACGCCCGGTTTGAAGACCCCTATGCCGGAGGCATCGGCAATTCCATCCGGTATATCGGCATGTCTCCCAGAAACGACGCCCTCAAGGTGGATGGCCTGGAAAACCTCTACTGTGCCGGAGAAAAGGCAGGGCTCCTGGTGGGCCATACCGAGGCCATCTGTACCGGCACCCTGGCCGGATATAATGCCGTCCGCCGGGCACAGGGGAATAATCCCCTGACCCTGCCCCCGGAATCGGTACTGGGCGATGCCCTGACCTTTGTCCGGGAGCAGATGCAGACCCCTGGAGGGCTTGCCCTTAAATTCACATTTTCAGGATCTGTTTTGTTCGACCGCATGAAAGAAAACAAAAAGTACACCACAGATCCGGACACCATCCGGACCCGGGTGGAAAAAGCCGGTTTAAAAATGATATTCGGACAAAAACAATAACAAAGGAGAGGCAGGATGAAACAGTATGGTTTTTTGGCAGTGATGGCTATTCTGATGGCCGTTGTATTCACGACCGGTGCCTGGGCTGCCGGTGACGGTATTACCATTGCCCTGGGGTCTGAACCCACGACCCTGGATCCCCAGATCCGGGAAGACGGGGGAGAGCGGGCCGTCAATGACAATATCTATGATACGGTGCTGACCCGCAGCCCAAAGGGAGAATTGATGCCTTCCCTGGCCGCCGCCATGCCCACCATCCAGGATGCAACCACCTGGGAAGTGAAATTGCGCCCGGGCATCACCTTTCATAACGGCGAGCCCTTGAATGCCGATGCCGTGGTTTACAGCATCAAGCGTGTCATTGACCCGAAATTCAATTCCGAACAGATTTCTTTTTTCTCCACCATCAAAGACGCCGTCAAAAAGGATGATCTGACCCTGCAGGTCATCACCAACGGGTCAGACCCCATTCTGCCTTCCCGTCTCTACTGGCTCAAAGTGGTTCCGCCGGTTTACTCCAAGGATCCCAAATTCGCTGAAGCCCCCATCGGCACCGGGCCCTACCGCCTGGTCAGTTGGAAGCGGGGCCAGAGCATAGAGTTGGAACGTCATGAGGGGTACTGGGGCAAAAAGCCCGACATCAAAGCCGTGAATTACCGGTTTGTCGAAGAACCGGGAACCCGGCTGGCCGGACTCATGGCCGGGGAATTTGACCTGATCACCAATCTTCTTCCGGAATTCACCCGCCAGGTTCCCAAATCCGTCAATGTCCTGGGGCTGGAACACCCCATCATTATCCTCAATGCCGACAGCGGAATCACCAAGGATGTGCGGGTCCGCCAGGCCCTGAACTATGCCGTGGACAAGGAAGCCCTGGCCAGAGGCCTGTTCGAAGGTTTTGCCCAGGTGGCCCAGGGCCAGCTTCTGAGCCCGTCCTTTTTCGGGTACAATGACCAGGTCAAGGCCTATCCCTATGACCCTGCCCTGGCTCAAAAGCTGATCAAGGAAGCCGGGGCAGAGGGGGCCACCGTGGAACTTATCGGCACCAGCGGCCGCTGGCTCAAGGACCGGGACCTGGTGGAAGCCGTGGCCGCCTATTGGAAAAAGGCCGGCATCAATGCCAATGTGCGGATCTTTGAATTCAACGAATACCTGAACCGGCTCTTTGACCGGAAAACAAGGGCTGACGCCATTTTTGTCACAGCCTCCAACGAACTTCTGGATGCGGACAAAAGTTTTTCAGCCTATTATAAATCCGGCGGCACCGGCGCCTCCAATACGGATGCAGCCCTGGCCGGCCTCATTGATGCGGCCCGCACGGAAAATGATGTGAAAAAACGCACCGGTCTCTATCACCAGGCCGTGAAACTGGCCCATGACCAGGCCTATTTTGTCTGGCTCCTGAACATAGAAGATGTCTACGGTCTCAGCAAACGACTGGAATGGCCGGGACGGGTGGATGCCAGACTTTTGGTCGGAGAAATGAAGGTAAACTGATACCATAATGGGCATATTTATCTTTAAACGGCTGATTCACGGCCTTATCGTGATCCTGGGGGTGACCCTCATCGTCTTTGTGGTGACCCGGATGGTGGGTGACCCGGTCAAGGTCATGCTGCCCCTGGAATCCACCCAGGAGCAGCGGGACGCCTTTAAGAAACAACTGGGGCTGGACCGTCCCATACCGGTCCAGCTTGTGAATTTTCTGAAGGACATTGCCCGGTTGGATTTCGGGGATTCCCTGTGGCAGAAGCGGCCGGCCATGGAGATTGTGTTTGAAAAACTGCCGCTGACATTGGCCCTCACAGCCGTAGGCGTTGGCCTGGCTTGTGTTTTCGCCATTCCTCTGGGCATAATTTCGGCACTGAGGCCCGGGGGGGCACTGGATCGGCTCACCGTTTTCGGCAGCCTTCTGGGACTGTCCATGCCCCAGTTCTGGATGGGGCTTTTGTTCATTCTCCTGTTTGCGGTTCAGCTTCGCATCCTTCCCACCTCCGGGTCGGCAACCCCCAGCCACATTATTCTGCCGGCCCTGACCATGGCCCTGCCCACCCTGGCCAGGCTGGTCATGCTGGTGCGCTCCTCCATGATAGATGAACTCAACCAGCCCTATGTCAAAACCGCTTTTGCCAGGGGCCTGCCCTTTGTCCGGGTGGTGGGGGGGCATGCCCTGAAGAATGCGGGCCTGCCCATCATGACCCTCATCGGCTGGGAGGTGATCCGGTCCCTGGCCGGATATTCCGTGGTTGTGGAGACGGTTTTTGCGTGGCCGGGCATCGGTCTTACGGCCATCCAGGCCATTGAACGGGAAGATCTCATCCTCATCCAGGCCATTGTGTTTACGGCAGCCATCTCCGTGGTCCTGATCAATATTGCCATGGATTTTATTTACAAGCTCATTGACCCGAGGCTGAAGCTGACATGACAAAAACAAAGGCAAACGACCTGGAACAGGCCCTGAGCCGGAGCCGGTACGAATGGGTGGATAAACTTAAGGAACTGGGCCGGGAGCTGAGGCGGGACACGGCCGGGTTCATCGGCGTTGTCCTGATCACTGCCCTGGTGCTCATGGCCGTGTTTGCCCCCCTGATTTCACCCCATGACCCGACGGAGCAGGATCTGACCGCCCGGCTGGTGCCGCCGGTCTGGTATGAAAAAGGGTCCTGGGGCCATGTTTTCGGCACCGATCACCTGGGCCGGGATATCTTGTCCCGGGCCATCCACGGCTCCCGGGTATCATTGTGGGTGGGGGTTTCGGTGGTTTCCCTGGCCGGCGGGTTCGGCGTGGTCATGGGTCTTCTGGCCGGATATCTGGGAGGCCGTACAGACGCCTTTATCATGCGGTGGGTGGACACCCAGGTCGCCTTTCCAGGACTTCTTCTGGCCCTGATCATCCTGGCGGTCATCGGCCCCAGCCTGACCACGGTGGTGCTGGTCCTGTCCCTCAACGGATGGATGGTGTATGGCCGCATGACCCGGAGTGCGGTCCTGGCCATACGCCAGTCGCCTTATGTGGAAGCGGCCGAGGTCGTGGGATGCCGGTGGCCCCGGATCATTTTCCGACATATCCTTCCCAACCTGACCTCGTCTCTTTTGACCCTGGGCATTCTGGAATTTGCCCGAATTGTCCTGGCCGAGGCAGCCCTGTCCTTTCTGGGCCTGGGAATCCAGCCGCCGGCAACCTCCTGGGGCCTGGATGTTTCCATGGGTAAGAATTATATGTTCATGGCCTGGTGGCTGGTCACCATTCCCGGCTGCGCCATTGGGATCACGGTCCTGGCCATCAACCTGGTGGCAAGCTGGCTCAGGCTCATCTCCGATCCCCAGGAGAGGGAAAAGCAGTTTGCCCGCCACATGGCCGGTTCCATGCGAAAAGCCATGGTCCTGAAGGCTGAAACAGAAAGGCGGCAGCCATGACCCCTTCCCTTCCCCTTCTGGAAGTCGAGAATCTTGTGGTGAATTTTTATACCCGGGGCGGTGTGGTTCAGGCCTCCCGGGGCGTCAGCTTCCAGGTCGGCCACGGCGAGACCCTGGGCATTGTCGGAGAATCCGGATCAGGTAAAACCGTGGCGGTCCAGGCCGTGATGGGGCTCATCTCCTCCCCCGGCCGCATCGAGGGCGGGGACATCCGGTTCAACGGCCGGTCCCTGGTAGACCCGGCAGGCCGGAAATATGTCCGCCAGGTCCGGGGCAAGGAAATATCCATGATTTTTCAGGACCCCATGACCTCCCTCAACCCTGTTTTTACCATCGGCACCCAGATCACCGAGGTCCTTTGCCATCACATGTCCATGGACAAAGGCCCGGCCCGTCTCAGGGCCATGGAACTCCTGGAACTGGTGGACATCAATGCCCCGAAAAAAAGGCTGGGCCAATATCCCCACGAGCTGTCCGGAGGCATGCGCCAGCGGGTGATGATCGCCATTGCCCTGGCCTGCGAGCCCCGTCTCATTATTGCCGATGAGCCCACCACGGCCCTGGATGTGACGGTCCAGGCCCAGATCCTGGAGCTCTTGTCCGATCTCCAGGCCCGGCTCAATGTGTCAGTGATCCTGATCACCCATGACCTGGGGGTGGTGGCCCAGCTTTGTCACCGGGTTGCCGTCATGTATGCCGGCCGCATCATCGAAGTGGGAGACGCGGACAGGGTCTTTGCCGATCCTGTGCACCCCTATACCCGGGGCCTGATCCGGGCCACGCCCAGCCTGGAAGATGTCACCGAACGGATGGTTTCCATTGAAGGGGTTCCGCCGGACCTGATCCGCCCTCCGGCGGGATGCGCTTTTTCACCCCGCTGCGACCAGGTAAAAGAGGGCTGCCGGCGCCACCAGTCCCTTACCCCCATCGGAGAAGATCGCCATGTCCGCTGCTGGTGTGCGGCCCAGGGAAAGGTTCCGCCGGCCGAACCCGCCCTGGTGGGGAAAGGGCCCCGCCCATGACCCCGGCAGCTTCCCCCCTTGTTCAGGTAAAGGATCTCAGTGTCTTTTTTGATGCCGGACGGGTTGGATTCTGGGGCCGGAAGCGGCTCACGGTCCATGCCGTAGAAGGTGTCAGCTTCGATGTTTATGCCGGCGAAACCCTGGGGCTGGTGGGCGAGTCCGGCTCCGGCAAAAGCACCACGGGCCGGGCCGTGTTACGGCGGGTGCCGGCAACCCGGGGCAGCATCCATTTCCAGGGAAGGGATATCACCCATATTGACCGGGAACAGGTCCGGGCCCTGAGCAAGCACATGCAATTGATTTTCCAGGACCCTTTTGCCAGTTTAAATCCCAGACTTAAAATTTTTGATATTGTGGCTGAACCGCTTTTTGTCCACGGCCTGGTGAAAAATATGCGGGATGCGGCAGAGGCCGTGGCGATGCTTCTTGAGCGGGTGGGGCTGCCTCCGGACGCCGGTGCCCGCTATCCCCACGCCTTCAGCGGGGGTCAGCGCCAGCGGGTGGGCATTGCCCGGGCTCTGGCCTTAAAACCCCGATTCATCGTGGCCGATGAGCCGGTCAGTGCCTTGGACGTGTCCATCCGGGCCCAGGTTGTCAATCTGCTCCAGGACCTCCAGGTGGAATTCGGGCTGACCTATCTTTTCATTGCCCATGACCTGGCCGTGGTGCGCCATATTTCCCACCGGATTGCCATCATGTATGCGGGCAAAATAGTGGAACTGGCGGATCGGGATCTCATCTATGACTCACCGGTTCACCCTTATACCAAGGCTCTCCTGTCGGCGGTGCCCATTCCTGATCCGCCTGTCCAGAGGGCCAGAAAAAGAATCATCTGTGCCGGTGAGCCCCCCAATCCGATGGATCCTCCCCTGGGGTGCCGGTTTCAATCCCGCTGCCCCCATGTGATGCACCGTTGCCGTTGGGAGGAACCGCCTTTGACCGAGCGCGCGCCCGGCCAAAGGGCCGCCTGCTGGCTTTGAGACGGCTCAATTCGACTTTCCGGCCACCACATAAACGAGATCAGCCTCCCGGAGCCGGGGGAAATTTTTATCCTCAACCGGCCTTGGGTATCCCCTGACGGACAGGGTCTCTATATCGTGAAACCGGCCTGATTCGGTAAAAAACCGGGTGACCAGTCCCAGACGCTCAAACTCGTGCAGATCCGCCCATATCCAGATGGCCTTTTCCGGGAACCACCGGTTTGAAAACCCCATGACCAGATTTCAGCGGGATTCATCCCCAGGCCGTAAACCGATGCAGGACCCGCATGCTCAGGCAGGTGAGAAACCCAGCCTGCCATGAGGTTCAGAACCGTATCTCCGGTTTTCAAAAACCGTGAGTAAAGATCGGCCAGGGTAGAACAATCCAATGGTTTCATATGATTTTCCAATCGGCCCAGGACTTTTTATCGGTTTCAACAGACGCCCTCCTTTTATGGCTTTTCATCACCGGAAATTCGCCTGTCAATGTATAATTTTTAATCTAAGGCAGGCTTAAAATTTTTAAATCCTTGGCAAGGAGGTATTGCTGCTTATTTTTGCAAGATTGACAAAACCAAAGGTCCGTGTCAAATTGCGGCTGGATTTTGTCACAACACCCGGTTTTTTAGGTGGACGGATGCAGGAAACCCCCATACAGCAAAGACCCATCGGCATTTTTGATTCCGGCGTGGGCGGGCTCAGTGTTCTCAAGGAAGTCAGGAAACTCTTGCCCTTTGAGTCCATCACCTATTTTGCCGACAGCGGCAACTGCCCCTACGGCTCCAAAACTCAGGAGGAAATCCTGTTTCTGGCCCGGAAACATATTGAATTTCTCCTGGAGCAGAATTGCAAGCTCATTGTCATTGCCTGCAATACCATTACCGCCGTGGCCATTGACCATTTCAGATCGGAATACGGAATTCCCTTTATCGGTATGGAACCGGCCCTGAAACCGGCAGCTCTCCAGACGCGGACAAAGAAAATCGGGGTCCTGGCCACGGAAAATACCTTTAACGGCAGATTGTTCAAACAGACCTTTGAAAGACACGCAAACGGTGTGGACGTATTTATCCAGCCGGGATACGGCCTCGTCGAACTGGTCGAAAAGGGTGAACAGGACAGTGAGGCTGCCCGGCAGCTCCTGGAACGTTATCTGACCCCCATGATGGAAAAGGGGGCCGATACCCTGGTGCTGGGCTGCACCCATTATCCGTTTTTAAAGGACATGATACAAAAGGTGGCTGGTCACCGGCTGGTCGTCATCGACCCTTCCGATGCCGTGGCAGCCCAGACCAAAAGAATCCTCATGGAATATAATCTGATATCGGATAGTTGTCGGACGCCCCGGTTGAATTTTTTTACCACCGGCGAAAAGAAAATGGCTGAACGCTTTTTCTCCTTCGCCGTGCCCGGACCCTTCCGGCTTGAACAGATCGGCCGATAACCCCATTAGATCCTTCTGCCAAGTCTTTCACCTTCATTCACCGGACAAGAACCAGGCCCGAGGCCCGCCGCCATGCCCAGGGCCTTTAAGATCCGGGGCACCACATGGCTGGGGGTCACCAGATTGATATTGCAGCACCCCATGTTCTGGAGACAGAGCATGACGGAAGCGATCTCCCCGGCCCCGCAATACCCTTTTTCATCCCTTGCCCGGTCCACCCGGCACTGCCGGGGATAAAGGATACAGGGAGACAAAAGGGCCTCGGCCTGCCGGATTTTTGCTTTCAGTGCGCCTGTTTGTGAGGCCCTGACATATCTGGGAATAAATGGGGTCATGGATCAATGCCCGGATCATAAATCATCGTTTCCATCTCCTGATATTTAAAGAAGTTCAGGCCCGAAGTCAAAAAATTATTTGGGTTGACTCTTTGTTGCTCCCTACGATATGGAATGATTTATGGAAGGTATTACCATGAAACCTGTTTTTTGAGGCCTATAGGAATCCATGAAACCAATGAACCGATTCCCGGCATTTTTTTTAAGCCAATATGATCCGGGGGATAAGGAACTCTATCTCAAGGCGAAATTTGTTCTGATCATCACCCTTATTGTGATCCTGTGCCTGTTATCCACCATGGCATATGCCTATTTTATGCTGGGTTTCAGCCGGACCGTCATCTTCACGGAACTGGCCGGCTTTGCCGTTATGCTGTCGGCATTGGTCCTTCTCATCAAGGGCCGTTACGGGCTTGCCGTCCATGTCCTCCTGACGGCCGGGTTCGGCACCATATGGATGGTGATGTTCGTCTCACCGAATACCAGACCCCTGACTATGTTGGACAGCATTGTTTTTGTCCCGGCCCTCATGAGTGCCATGCCGTTGATGTTTCTTAAACGCCGCCGTCCCATGGTGCTTTATTTTGCAGCCAATATGGCCGTTTTCTGGATTTTTAATGTGTATCTGCTGACGGTCGAGGACCTGACAACAACAGAACGGCTGGATTATCTTTTTGATAATTCCATTGCCATGATCTTTGTATTTTTTGTGTCCTTTATCTTATTTTCAATTTATCAGCAGGCCCTGACGTCGCTGAAAAAAGAGCTGGAGGAGCGGAAAAAAGCAGAAAAAGCCCTCCAGGAAAGTGAAAACCGGCTTTTTGTGCACCTGCAGAACACGCCGGTGGGCGCCATTTCCTGGGACAGGGAGTTCAGGGTGATGGAGTGGAACCCTGCGGCTGAATCCATATTCGGGTATAGGAAACAGGAGGCTGTGGGCCAAAGAATATCGGGATTGATTTTTTTCCCGGAGCAGGTTCATCCGTTTGAAAAAGATTACCGGGCGCTCTTGTCCGGCCGGGGAGGGGATCGCAGCATACGCAAAAACAGAACCCAAACCGGGAAAAGCATCCTGTGTGACTGGTACAATACGGTCTTAAAGGATACCAGGGGCGAAATCATCGGCGTGGCTGCGCTGGTCAATGATATAACGGAAATCAAAAAGACCCAGGAAATGATCATCCAGTCTGAAAAAATGTTGTCCGTCGGCGGGCTTGCCGCGGGCATGGCCCACGAGATCAACAACCCCCTGGCCGGAATGATCCAGAACGCCCAGGTCATCCATAACCGGCTGACAAAGGATTTGCCGGCCAATGAGGCTGCGGCCCGGGAACTGGATCTTTTCATGCCTGCCATCCGCCGATACATGGAGAACCGGGGGATATTAAACCTCCTGGACAGCATCACCCAGGCAGGGATGCGGGCGTCAAAGATCATCGAAAACATGTTGAGCTTTGCCAAAAAAAGCGATGCCTCCAGAAAAAAAGTCGATTTGGCCCTGCTGGCGGACAAAACCCTTGACCTTGTAAAAAATGATTTTGGTTTGAACAAAACCCATGATGCCAAACATATGGATATTGTCCGGGAATACAGCCCTGATCTTCCGGCGGTGTTCTGTGAGGAGAGCAAAATTCAGCAGGTAATGTTCAATCTGTTTAAAAATGCGTCTGAATCCATGGGAGGAGGAACGACAGTGGGAGAGGGGCCGAGTCTCATCATCC
>JAABTB010000494.1 GCA_011390085.1 Desulfobacula sp. | reverse complement strand
GACAGACAGCCTCTATCAAACGCCTCGGGTCGGGTTCATCAAAAAGAACCACATGATCCACGCAAAAAAGAGCCGAAAGAACATAGGCACGATGGTTCTGCACTATGATCGGCCGTTTTTCCCCTTTAATACATTTCACCGAATAATCAGAATTCAGCCCCAGGACTAGAATATTCCCGAATCCGGCCGCCCTTGTCAGATATTTCACATGCCCGGCGTGTAAGATATCAAAACATCCATTGGTAAAGACAATTTTTTTCCCGGCAGCCTTATACTGTGCGCAACGGGCCTTAATCTCTTCGAATCCGAGGATCTTATCCATACACCTCCGCCCTCCGGTCCATCATACAAGGAATCAGGGTTCTTATGATTCGCACGGCCTCAGGATCGATTTCTGCAATAACAGATGTGGTATCACCACCGGCATGGACAAGAACTTTTCCTACGGGGTCGGCAATCATGGACATCCCCGGAAAGCATAAACCCGCGTCCGTTCCTGTCCGGTTTGAACAGACCATGAACAATTGGTTTTCAATGGCCCTTGCTTTGATCAGGGTTTCCCAGTGGTCTTTCCTAGGTTCCGGCCATTGCGCGGAAACCACTATGAGTTGAGCGCCCTTGAGGAATAAGGCCCTTGCAATCTCGGGAAACCTCAGGTCATAACAGGTCATGAGCCCAATCCGGCCCAGGGTTGACTCCACGGTAACCACCTCGTTTCCTGCCGTATAATACAGGTGCTCCCCCGTGAGCCTGAACAAGTGAAGCTTTCTGTATTTTCCTTTAATTTTTCCATCCGTATCAATAAATACCATGGTATTGTAAATCCGGTCTTCTTCTTGTTCCGGGAGGGTTCCTGCAATGGCCATTCCATGTTCCAACGCAAGAACGGAAAGCCTTTCGATAATGTTCGGAGTAGATCGTGAATGTGCTTTCAAATTTTCATTATCAAAGGAACAGGAAAACATCTCCGGCAGAACGGCAAGGGAAACCCTTTCAGATGCAAGATTTTCAAGATACCCGGACAGTTTTGCAAGATTGTCCTCGATCCGGCCGCATTCCACATCAAACTGAACCACACCGGCCTTAAATGATTTATTCATCCTTTATCCTCTGTCGTTTGGCCTCACTTAAAATTTTCTCAACATATAATTTCATTGAATTATCGTCAATCTTTTTAAGACAAAAATCATATACAAAGGCTTTTCCGGCTGGTATACTCGGTTTCCGGATTTTAATTTCCGGGTTGTTTTATTTTAATATGAGAGCTGACCATCATAAACCAAGCCGTATGAGACATCCATGGAAACCACCCATACCATCCTGATCCAGGATGCGGCACGGATGGATAAAATCCCATCCGACAGCATTGACCTCATTGTCACGTCTCCGCCCTATCCCATGATTGAAATGTGGGATGGTCTTTTTGCCGGCCGGGACAAAGCCCTGGCCCTGGCCCTTCAAAAGAAACAAGGCCCGAAAGCCTTTGAACTCATGCACCAGATCCTTGATCCGGTATGGAATGAAGCCTTCAGGGTCCTGAAAAAAGGAGGCTTTGCCTGCATCAATATCGGGGATGCCGTAAGAACCCTCCAGTCGGATTTTGCCGTTTATTCCAACCATACCCGGATCCTCCGGCATCTTCTTCAAATAGGGTTTACGGCCCTGCCCATGATTATCTGGCGAAAACAAACCAATGCGCCCAATAAATTCATGGGCTCCGGCATGCTGCCGGCAGGCGCCTATGTCACCCTGGAGCATGAATATATATTGATTCTCAGGAAAGGCTGCAAGCGGGAATTTTCGTCGGACACTGAAAAACAAAACCGAAGGCAGAGCGCCATTTTCTGGGAAGAAAGAAATCTATATTTCTCCGACATCTGGTTTGATATCAAAGGCAGCCGCCAGGATCTCCATGATAAGGAATTAAGAAAGAGAAGCGCCGCCTTTCCCTTTGAGTTGGCCTATCGACTCATCAATATGTATTCCGTCAAAAACGATACTG
>JAABTB010000493.1 GCA_011390085.1 Desulfobacula sp. | reverse complement strand
TTTAAGGCCGTGTTGGGCAGGACAAGGCCGAATTCTTCCCCCCCGTACCGGCAGACCAGGTCATGGTTCCTGACCATGCTTTGCATCAGTACGGCACTGGTGGTGAGAATGACATCACCGGTTTCGTAGCCGTGGGCGATATTGACGGCTTTAAAATGATCAAAGTCCACGAGAAGAACAGACAAGGGGGTATCATACCGTTTTGAGGTGGAAATTTCAGATTCAAGCTCTTGTTCAAAGCACTGCCGGTTATACAGTTTGGTGAGAAAATCCTTGTTTGAGATCATGATGATCCTGTTCCGGGCATCTTCCGCCTCCCTGGCGATCCCGGCTTTTTTAAGGGTTCCGTGAATGATGGAAAAAATATTTTCAGCCGATATTTCTTCCTTTGCAAAATAGGCAAAAGCCCCTTTGGCCATGGCTTCCGGACCCTTATGAAGGCTGTGTTTTTCCAGGGTGAAGATAACGGGGATTTTCGACCGAACCTGGTTTAATTTTAACAGCAGGTCAAAGCCGTTTCCGTCGGGCAGGATATCATTGATGAAAATCAGGTCGATTCTTTTTTCGGAAATCAGTTCCATGGCCTCCTCAAGGGTTTTTGCCTGGGATACCGAGCAGTTGATCACCCCCCGGATAAAATGGCTGAAGATACTGAAATCCTCATTGGAATCTTCGATATAAAGAATCTGATACCCATGGGCCGGTTGCGACGGATCATCGTCCGGCAACCGGATATGCTTTGATTTCACCGGGGGGGTGGAAAGTTTTTTTGTGATCAGGGTAATCCGGTCAACGGCCGTTTTGATGGAAGCAAGACCGGATTTGATCTTGGGGGAGGCGCTTTTATCCTGGAGCAGTTGATTCATGCTCCCCTGGAGGAGTCTCAAGGGCTGCTGCAGTTGATTGGCGGCGGAAACGGATCGTCCGGTCAGTTCTTTTTTCAGAAATTCTTCCTGAATGGACAGGTCATATTGGGAGGCGGTTTTTTTATAGATTCTATCCAGTTCATTGAGGCTTTGGTCAACGGCTTTTTTCTGTTTAAAAAGCTCATAGAAAATATTGATTTTTGCCCGGACCAATTGTCCGTCAAGGGGTTTCACCATATAGTCGATTTTAAGCGGCGTAAAGTCGGCAAGAAATTTTTTTTTCGGCCCGGTATCGGTAAGGATGAGCAGGGGCGTATTATAGGTTTGCCGGTGGCTCATGAGCATGGCCCCGATTTTATACATATCGATGTGGGGAAGGGTTTCATCCACCAGGATCAGGATAAAAAAATGGGTATAAATCAGCTCAAAGGCTTTTTTTTCCGTAGAGGCCTCAACGATTTCAAGGTCAAAAAATTCCTTGAGAGCGTCTGTGAGGGCGGTTTTCGTGTCTGCCCCGGCCATGAGGAGAAGCTTGTCTTTTGCCGTTTTCATGTCTATCCCTTTCATCTATAGTGTCGGATAGATATCCTTTATCAGAATCCTGCTTTAAAATTAAGAGGAAATCGTGTAAATTATTGAACCTGTATGAAAATATAAACCCTGAACCGGACCAAAATATGAAATTCATAGCCGATCTTCACATCCATTCCAGATATTCACGGGCCACCGCAAAGGATCTTGATTTCGAACACCTTTACCATACGGCCCAGATCAAGGGAATAACCCTTGTCGGGACCGGGGATTTTACCTATCCTGCCTGGATTGAGGAAATCGAGACCAAGCTTGAAGAAACAGAGCCCGGACTCTTTTCCCTGAAAAAAGAAATTGCGGAAAAAATCGACAAGACCCTTCCTGAAAATTTAAGGGGCCCGGTCCGGTTCATTCTTCAGACGGAAATCAGCAATATTTACAAAAAAGAGGGTAGGGTTAGAAAAAATCATAACCTGGTTTATTTCCCGGATATCATCAGTGTCAAAAAATTTAATGCCCGGCTGGATGCCATTGGAAACATCAAATCCGACGGGCGCCCCATTCTCGGCCTGGATGCCCGGGATCTTTTATCCATAATGCTGGAGATCA
>JAABTB010000492.1 GCA_011390085.1 Desulfobacula sp. | reverse complement strand
ATCATGAAAAACAATTCAGTCTGGTTCAGTGAGCGGGTTTTCGGGATCATGAGCGGCTTGACGCTCCTGGTGGGTAATCTGGGGTCTATCTTTGCGGCAGGGCCGCTCTCCGCAGTTCTGGATGTGTTCCACTGGCGTCTGGTGTTTGCCGGCATCGGGGGCTTGTCCCTGGCTCTGGCAATTGCAGGATTTTTAATGGTCCGGAACAGGCCGGAAGATGCCGGTTTCCCCTCTCTGATCAGGGGCGCAGGCCCTGTATCCCAAAAGCAAAATCCTCCCTGGCTGAAAAGCCTGGCCAATGTGATCCGGGCCAGACGTGTCTGGCCCGGCTTTTTTGTGCAGTTCGGCATGGTGGGCGGACTCTATGCCTTCATGGGACTCTGGGGCGTTCCCTATTTAAGGGATGTGTTCGGCATATCCAGGGCCTTTGCAGCACACCACATCACCGTCATGCTGGTCTCTTTTGCCGGAGGGTCCTTTTTCTTTGGCTGGGTTTCAGACCGGATCGGAAAAAGAAAACCGGTGATGCTGACCGCTGCGGTCCTGTACGCAGGGTCATGGCTGATCCTGATAGGCCTGCCCTGGTCTCCGGGGATATCCGGCATGGCGCTCTTCGGCCTTATGGGATTTGCCGGTTCAGGCTTTGTGCTGACCTTTGCCTGCGCCAAGGAAGTGATCCATCCCGAGTTTTCCGGCATGGCCGTGAGCGTGGTCAATACCGGCTGCTTTGCAGGCACGGCATTGATGCAGCCCTTATTCGGCAGAATCATGGACCTGACCTGGTCCGGCACCCTGGACGGCAGCGCCCGCATCTATTCCGCAGGAGACTATCAGAACGGTTTCTTCGTCATGCTTGCCTTTGCAGCGGTAGGGGTTGCGGGGGCGCTGAACATCCATGAAACCCATTGTAAAAATATTTCTAAGGCACAGGGGACACATCCGGGATAACCGAATCCATCATTCGTCTAAGCAGAGTTCAGTTCTTGTTTAAGCATCCGGGCCCGTTCTGCTGCTGAATTCCGAACAGTTTCATCCCCGTCTTTTACCGCCATTTGCTCCAGCAGGCCAATGTCTTTTGATTTTGAAACGAATTTGAGACGAACATTCGGGTCTGAATGCACATATTTCGGAACAAAAAAATCTGAAAATTTCATAACCATCCTCCTTCATGTTATAGTGTAACCATCATGGGGGATTGGATTTCTATGGTCTCAGGAGGATCTGGGTCAGGGTGAGCATCATTTCATAGCCGTATCAGGGTTGGAGAACACATTTCATTCACAGGGCTAACCATATCTTGGACGGGAAAATGGATAAATCCAATCGTCCGGTACAAACCTGTTTTAGAAATATAAAGTTTAGACTTTAGTGTCAAGGCAAAAAACGATTTTTTTGCCTGTACGGATTTCAGTAAGAAATACCATCAAAGCAGGGCCATGTTTTTTTTATGACAGGGTCTTGCTGAACTTTACCCAGGCGATGCTGATGAAGGCAGCGGCCAGCGTGGCCTGGGCCGCGACGGCAGGCCAGAGAACCGCCAGACCCACATCCTTCATGACAATGCCGCGCAGGATCTCCAGGTACCAGCGCATGGGGTTGAGCCAGGTGGCGTACTGGACAATTTCCGGCATGTTTTTGATGGGAAACATGAACCCGGACAGCATGACGCAGGGCATGAGGAACAGAAAACTGGTCAGCATGGCCTGTTGCTGGGTGGAGGCACTGGCGCTGATGATGAGGGCAACGCCCATGTTCCCGAAGAGATACAGGCCGGACAAGAGGTAAAACAAAAAGATATTTCCCTTGACCACGATGTCGAACATGAAAAACGCCACAATGAGCATGAGGGTCATGGAGATATAGCCGGTGATCATATAGGGAATGGTTTTTCCCAGAATGAATTCGATTTTCCGGATGGGCGTGACCATGACCTGTTCAATGGTGCCGATCTCTTTTTCTTTAACAATGGCGATACTGGTCAGAATCAGGCTGAAAATAAAGAGCATGAC
>JAABTB010000491.1 GCA_011390085.1 Desulfobacula sp. | reverse complement strand
AACAGGCCCAGGGTGAAAAGGATTGAGTACACCCCTGCCTGCCGGGGCTGGACCATCTTGTCCTGGCCCCCGACATAGCCCACAATCAGGGGAATGGAAGCCATGTGGCAGGGGCTCAGCAGCACGCTGACCATGCCCCAGATAAAGCACCCGGCAGCGGCCAGGATGGTTCCGCCCGTGATCCACTGGTTGACGGTTAAAAAAATCTGATCCAGCATAGTTCCTCCTAGTCCTTTTTTTCCGACGGGGAAGGAACCCCCATTTCGGTGAGCTGGGTCACAATGTCCTTCTCACTCATGAAGCCTTCATGGCGGTATACTTCCGTTCCCGAGGCGTCATAAAAGACCTGGGTCGGGATGGCCCGGATCTTGTATTTGGGTGCCTGTTCCCGGTGTTTCCAGACATCGATAAAGGCAATAACCGCCTTTCCCTGGTAATCGGCCTCAAGCTTGGTCATGATGGGGGCCATCATTTTACAGGGAATACATTCCGTGGCCCCGAGATCGATGAGGGTCACCATGCCTTTTACCGGAAGGCTTTCAAAATCAATGGGAGTTTCGTGGCCGTCGGTCCCAGCAGACGAGTCGGTTCCTGCATCCTGGAAGAACTGTGTTTTTACAACAAGGATCACTGCAAAGGCAATGACGCAGATGATCAGGAATCGGGCATGTTTCATTATTGAACCCCTATTTTTTGAAGCTGATCCAGCACTTCCTTTTCAGCAAAGAAGCCGGTGTGCCTGAATACCTCGTTTCCGTTTTTGTCGAAAAAGACCTGGACCGGGATGGATTGAATACCGTACCGGCCTGCCAGGACCTGTTTTTCATTAACGTGAACAAATTCCACATTCAGGGTATCAGGGAATTTTTTTCTCAGGCTGTCCAGGATGGGCTGCATCATATCACAGGGGATGCAGCCCGTGGCGCCGAATTCAATCATGGTGGGTTTTCCCGAAGACCTGGCCTTATCCACCGGGGTGTTCTTCATGACCCGGTACTGGGTTTCCAGCCATTTTTGGTTGATCTGCAGACGGTGGGCATCTCCCAGGCCTTTGATATATCCCTGGACAGCCTCCTGTTTTTTTCTTTCCATAAGAAAGCTTTTGATATTTTCCTGGACCTGATCAAAGGGGGCGCCCCCCATCATTTCCTTGTTTTCGTCATAAAAGGTCTGGGCTTCTTTAGCCGTGACGGAGACCTCTTTGACCTTGGAGGCCAGGTAAGCACTGATTTGATCGCCCGGTTCTGCATTTTTATTCTGAATTCCGCTTTTTTGGGCTTCCTGGAGAAGGATTCGCGTAATAATGTCCTGGTCCAGGAGAAAAATCAGGTTTTCCTTAATCTGGTCCTGTAATTTCGGATCATACTGACTGAGGGACGTTTCAAAGTCCTGAAGGGAAATTGAGATCCCGGTTCCGGTTTTCAGGAGCATGCCGCTCTCTGCTTCAACCAGCTCGGCCGATTTCAGAAACCGGTCGGAAAGCAGCGGGTACACATCTGAAACCGTTTTGGCCCGGGCCGTTCCGGCCGCAATACAGAAGGCCGGGATGAGCAGCGCCAGGATGTGGATGACGGGTTTGATAATAAAGCGTTTCATCATTGGATGTCTCATTATAGGGGGTGCATCTTCCTTTTTAGGTGTTATCCGCAGCAGCCTGCCGTTATCGGGGTCAAGGCCTTGCCGGGTTTGACGCCGCAGGTATCGAAAACCGCGGCCTTCACCCTGGCGATATCTTCGGCCTTGAGGCTGAGGTTTTTATTTTTTTCAATGCCCAGTTCGTGATATTGCCGCCGGATGCACAACAGTCTTCCGTCATTGTATCGCTCCTTTACAAAAATCCTTTATGGAAATATGAGACTAAAAATTAATAATTAGTTTTTTTTTAAACTACCGGTTTTATTTTTTCAACCAGGCTTTGACATCCTCTTTTTTGGGAATCTTTCCCACACATTTGACTTCGCCGTCCACAACCACGGCAGGGGTCCCGAAAACGCCGTATCCGGCGATTTCCATGACACC
>JAABTB010000490.1 GCA_011390085.1 Desulfobacula sp. | reverse complement strand
CTGAGAAGAATGATCTTCAAGCCCGGCGATGAAATTCAATGCCGGAACGGGAAAAAACTGACGGTTGATGCCGTCATGGAATCTGAGGGATTGATCTATTATGCCGGGGGAAATGAGAAGATCTGTGAAAAAGATCTTTCAGACACCCTTTCATTTTCCCTGCCCCAGGATCGCCTTTTTGCCGGTATCACAGATACCGGCAAGGCCTTTGACCTGCGCCGCAGGCTTCTGAAATCCAAGGCGGTTTATGACGCCTCCCCTGTCAAAGGATTTCTCGGCGGTAAAGTGGAACTCATTCCCCACCAGTTTTTCATTGCCCATACCGTTGCCTCCCGATATGTCCCCAGGGTCCTGCTTTCCGATGAAACAGGGCTCGGCAAAACCATAGAGGCCTGCCTCATCCTGCATAAACTCATCATCAGCCACAGGATTCAGCGGGTGATGATCATCGTCCCCGAATCCCTGACCCATCAATGGTTTATTGAATTGTACAAAAGATTCAACCTGTCTTTCATGATCCTCAATGAGACCTATTGCCGAAACCTGGATCGCCGGGGAAAAGGGATCAACCCCTTTCTGGAACATCAACTGGCCATTGTGAGCTTTGATTTTCTGGCCGGCCTCCGGTGGCATGCCAAGATCCTGGATGGGGGTTGGGATATGGTGGTGGTGGACGAGGCCCACCATATTACCGACAATGAAAAAACCCATGATTTTCTGGAGCGGCTTTCCCGGTCCGCACCGGGCCTGATGCTGCTGACGGCCACACCGGAGCAAATGGGGATCAAAAACCATTTTCTTCACTTAAAACTTCTGGACCCTCACCGGTATTTTGATTTTGATGCTTACTGCAAGGAAAGCCGCCACTATGAAAAAACCATTGAAATGGTCAGGGATTTATTACAAAAGGGGAAAAATATAGACCCCATCCTGGATTCCTATGGGCCGGGCCGGGTCATGTTCAGAAACCAGCGGCAGGTGATCAAAGGCTTTCCCAGGCGAGTGCCCTGCATAACCGGTCTGGATGCGGATCAGGCCCGGATCAGGTCTGTGAACCAGGAATTTTTCGACCCTGAGACAAACATCAGCCCGGAATTGCACCAGGACCCGAGAATTTTATACCTTCTGGAATTGATCCGGCAAAAGGAGAAGATCCTTGTGATTTCATCCTCCCGGCAGAAGGCTCTGGCCATTGAAGCCGCACTTGCCCGTCATATTTCCATTGACATGGCAAGATTTGATGAAAGCATGAGCCTTCTTCAGCGGGACAGAAATGCCGCTTTTTTTTCACGGGAAGACGGGGCAAGAATATTGATCTCTTCAGAAATCGGCAGTGAAGGAAGAAATTTTCAGTTTGTCCACCACCTCTTTCTCTTTGACCTGCCTGTGAACCCGGAACTTCTGGAGCAGAGAATCGGCCGCCTGGACCGCATCGGACAGAAAAACGATATCCGGATCCATGTTCCCTATATCCGGGGGACGGGATTTGAAGTCCTTGCACGTTGGTATATGGACGGGTTAAATCTTTTTGCGAAAAATATAAACGGACTTCATCTGATTTACAAAGCATTTGAATCGGATCTTCAGGCATTGTTTTCCCGGTTGCAGGAAGATGACATTTTGGATCGAGCCGGCCTTGAAACATTAATAGAACAAACCCGGGTCTTCCGTGACAAAACCGAGAAAAAAATGGCCCGGGGAAAAAACATCCTCCTGGAGATGAATTCCTTTAAACCCGGCCCGGCCCGGCAAATTGTCCGGGCAGTCGAGTCCTTTGATGCCGATACCCAGCTTGAAGATCTCCTGGTTGAGGTTCTTTCTCATTACGGCATTGAAACGGATTTTATTACTGACTCGGTGTTCCAGTTGAATTTCAAAGATGTGACGGATGAGAACTTCCCGGTATCCACTAGACTCTCCGATGCCCTGACCTTTAAACGCAACCTTGCCGTTCTAAGGGATGACCTGGAATTTATCTCCTGGGATCATCCCTTTGTTCACCAGGCCTTTGAATATTTCATCACCAATAATACC
>JAABTB010000489.1 GCA_011390085.1 Desulfobacula sp. | reverse complement strand
TATGAATAAAAGATCAAGAGAACCATCAACGGCGTTATCCGTTTTTTAAATCGATAACACCGTTGATTAAGGGTTACAAACTATCCTTATTTGATTCCATAGAAAAAATAAATCATGGTCAGCTCAACGACAAGGAAAAGAACGGTCATAATGGAGCCTGCTTTTGCATAATCTACAGTTCTGTAGCCGCCGGGCCGCATGACAAGGGCATTCACCTGGTGGGTGGGCAGAACAAAGCTGTTGGAGGCGGAAAGACCCACCACCAGCGCCGCCATCCGG
>JAABTB010000488.1 GCA_011390085.1 Desulfobacula sp. | reverse complement strand
CCGGCCATGATGGCCATGTTCATGCACAGGGGAACCAGAAGCACTGTTGCTCCGACATTGGAAATCACCAGGGTGAAAAAGGTGGTCATGATGCCGATGACTGCCAGCAGGAGGATCGGGGACGGGGTTCCGATGAATCCCAGAACAGTCTGGGCAATGAAGGCCGCAGTTCCTGATTTTTCAAAGGCAATACCCAGGGGAATCAACCCTGCCAGGAGAAAAACCGTCATCCAGTCCACGGCTCCATAGGCTTCGTCAACCGTCAGAACTCCGGTGATGATCATACCCAGGGCGCCTGACATCAAGGCGATGGACAAGGTGGTATCAAAGAAAATGATCTGAAACAGGGCAACGGCAAACCAGGCAATGGCAAAGGCAGCTTTTTTCGGACGAAGGATTTCCCCTTCCAGGGGGGATGCGAAAACCAGGGCCCTTGGCTGGGGACGGTTTTTCAGGATATGGAATTTTTCCCAGGGTCCCTGAAGCAGGAGGGTGTCCCCCATGCTCAGACGGATATTGGTCAGTCCGCTGTAATATTTTTTATTATCTTTGAACAGAACCAGGGGATTTAACCCGAAAAGCTCTTTAAAATCAACTTCATTCAGGGTTTTGCCGATGAGTTCGGATCTGGGGGAAACAACCACTTCCGCCATACCTGCATTGGTATTGGCCAGGGATTCGGCAAAGGTTTCCAGGGCGGCCTTAATGGTCCAGCCATATTCCCTGGCCAGTTGCTCAATGTTTTCCCTTTTTCCGACCACGGCAATATCATCATTGGCAGAAATGGTCTCATAACTGTGGGGAACATGATTGGTGGTCCGGTTGGAAGGTGAACTGATAGCGATGACAGTGACCAGGAATTTGGGACGGATATTCAGATCATCCAGGATTCCGGTGACCCCTTTCTCTTCAGGCACATGAAGCTCCACAATATTATTGACGCCCTGATATTCCTTGATCAACATTTCGGACGCCCCTTTGTTAAACTGGCCCGTGCTTGCCGGTAGGATTAATTTGCCGAAAACCACAAAATAAATAATGGCCGAGAGCAAAAGGCAAATCCCGATGGGCATCTGGGTAAAAAGACCGAAGGGTTCCAGCTTCTGGCCGCCCACTACCATGAGATCGTTCAGAAGAATGGTGGGACTGGCTCCGACCAGGGTGATGGTACCGCCGATAATGGCGCAGAACGCCATGGGCATCAATACCCTTGAGGTCGGCATGCCTAATCGTTTGGATATTCTCTGGGTGACGGGCATGAACAGGGCTGCCGCTCCAATATTCTGCATCATGCTGGAAATGATACCTACTGTGCCGGCAATCAAAAGGATCACCTTGCTTTCACTTTTACCGGCCAGGGCCAGGATGGGCCTGGCCACCTTGTTCATCACCCCGGTCTTATCAAGGCCGGCGCCGATGATAATAACGGCGATAATGGAACAGACCGCATTGCTGGAAAGGCCGGAAAAGGCCTCTTTGGGGGTGACAAGGCCTATAATGGGCAATAGGACCATCATCATGATCCCCACCACATCCACCCGGACCCACTCAAAAATAAACAAACAAATAACAAAAACAAGGACGATCATGGTCATCATCATTTCAGGTGTCATTTACCGTATTCTCCATTCAAACGTCATTATCAATTGACCTCCTCTACAGGTTCAGGTTAACAAGACGAATTTTTTATTTTTTATTTTCATTCCGAAAAACATAACAAAGGACGGAAACCGCCAGAACCAACACAATTCCTAAAATAAACTGGGTATTCA
>JAABTB010000487.1 GCA_011390085.1 Desulfobacula sp. | reverse complement strand
GGAGAGATGATTGATTTGGATAAACCGAATTTTTTCATTCTCCGGTAAAATGTACTGACAGGAATGCCTAAAAATGCGGCTGCATCGTTTACATTGCCAAAACGCTTTAGATTTTCCGTTAGAATCTTTTTGGTAATTGATTCCATGGTATGGGTTGCCTGTTCCTTATTTTTCGGTTCGGTTTCGCCCATGAAAGGTATATTCAGGCTATCTAAATCAATCAAATCTTCATCACAGAAATTGAAACTGCTTTCAACCGCATTTTTTAATTCACGGATATTCCCCGGCCATGAATAGTTTAAAAGGGCCTTAAGCGCATCCTCTTTCATCCCGGTGATGGAACGACCGAATTTCCCATTCATCTCCCGGATAAAATAATCCACCATCAACGGAATATCTTCTTTTCTGTCCTTCAAGTCAGGAATCTGCAGACGAACCACATTGAGTCTGAAAAAAAGCGCTGTCAGAAAACTGCTGTTTTCGACTTTTTTATTTATATTTTCAGATGTAGCGGCAATGATTCTCAAATTCAGGGGAACCGGTGCTTTTCCCCCAACCCGCATCACAGACCGGTCCTCGATGGTCCTTAATATCTTCATCTGTGCAGAAAGGCTCATGGTATGAATTTCATCCAAAAAGATGGTCCCATTGTTTGCCATTTCAAATTTACCTGTGCTTCCGCTTCTCAGAGCTCCTGTGTAGGAACCTTTCTCATACCCGAACAACTCGCTTTCAATCAGCTCATTGGGAATGGCACTGCAATTGATGGCAATAAAAGGTCCTTTTGAAAAAGGACTTTCATTATGAATCGCCTGGGCAAATAGCTCTTTGCCTGTACCGGTGTTCCCCTCAATCAATATATTTGATCCGCCTTTTGCAGCCTTCTTTGCTTTGGTGATGATGTTTGTGATCTGCAAAGAACTGCCGATAATGTGATTGAATGTGAACCGGGCCTGATTCCTTAATTTCTCAGCCAATATGAATTTCTTCTTTTCAGGCTCGAATTCAAGTAGATATGAGGTTTCATTTCCGGAAGAATCATAAATGGGCATAACCTGAATAGAAAAAGTTTTATATTCACCCTTACAGCACAGCTCAAAGGTATCAGTCCCCTTGTTATCAAGAATTGCATTAAATCTGCCCGGATCAATACCAAGCCGGCTGATTAAATTATTATTCAGTTCGAAAGAACTAATCCCAAGGTTAGCCTTAGCTTTTGCGTTCAGATTAATGATATCCGAATAGGTGTCGATCAGGATAAGATTTTTATCGGCATATTTGAATGTGGAATCAAAAAACGAACTGTACATCTTTAATTCCTGGAATTTTTTTTTAATAAAATGCTCAAATTGGAAAGAGTTGGTTATGTTATAAAAAAAATGAACCACCTGCTCGAGTTTGTGTCTATTCTCCTTGGTTGTGGAGATATTCAGGCAACCGGCAATTTTATTTTTATGATTGAAAATGGGAACCGCAAAGCAGGTTGCCCAATGGAACATTTTTGAGAAATGTTCTTCTGCATGGACCAATGAGGGTCTGAGCTCGACAAGGCTTATACCTGGGGCAGTGGTACCGACGGCACCTTCACTGAGATTGAATCCTACTGAAATTTCTGAATTGTCGAATATCTGGGGGATTCTATCATGGCCGCCAATGGAGATGACACAACCGTCAAGACCTGAAAACGAAATATTAAAAAGGGATAAATCCGTTTCATTGCTAATATTCCGACAGTGATACTGAATCAATCTGTGAAGGTCTTCATTTTCCTGATTTTTTTTTACAAACGACTGATCAATTGCCTGGCGGAAAGTTTCATCTAAAGGATTTACACCAAATTTTTTACTTCTTTCCCAGGATGCCCGGATATGAGGGGGGACCTTTTTTGTCTCCCCGGTTTTAACAAAATTGTTCCAAACACTGAAAAAACCTGTCCGCTGGATTAATGCCGTTGACATACGATCCTTTCCCTAAAAACAAAAAAATTGTTCTTTTGAAATTGTTTGTGCTGAAAAATCAAAC
>JAABTB010000486.1 GCA_011390085.1 Desulfobacula sp. | reverse complement strand
GTGGAAAGGATATCATAAGAACCGTCTCTCGAGGCATTATCAATGACAATCACCTCGAAATGTTTTGCCGGGGTGTGGTAAAAGATAGAGTCAATACAGTTTTTTGTCAGTTCCCTGGTATTATAATTAATAATAATAATGGAAACCTCTATCTTGTCTTTTTCCACTGCATCGAATCCCTAAATTTACTCATTGTGTTATGCTCCTGCAGAATTAATGATCCGGAAAACTTATTCCCGTCAACAGCTCTGGGTTGATTCTGTCTTGGTATACTTTGATAATTGCCATCGGTCAATTTTTTTCTCCGGATCTATTTTTCTTGATCTCCACATATAATATCTTGTTTTGGGCAGATGGAAAGTCCCCTATACCCCTCTTTGCATCCGGCTATATCCTTTTGTTATGGCAAAGGTTGAAAACAAAGAAGATCAATATGCGTTATGCCTGGACCGGAATGCCGAACATTTTGCTGCCGGTCAGGGAGAACCCCTTTTCACAGCCGACGGAGGGCCCAATGAATTTGTTCAGGGCGTTTTTAACACATTAAAACTTTATCAGCAGGAGTTGGCTTTGACTAAAGCGATGTTCACTGCATTGGCTGAAAAAGAGTTGATTGCCGATCGCAAATTTGATTTTCAAATCAACGGTCAGCAAAGAAGCATAGATGGATTCAAGGGTGTTAACATGGAAAAATTACTTACCCTTGATGATAAAACCATTGCCGATTTTGTTAAAAATGGAACCATGCCTATGATATATCTACATTTACAATCTTTATCCAAATTTGCCTTTCTTGCATAGTTGTTACAAAACCAGGTCAATGAACTGCCAAGGGCCTTTTTCAAACCATGGAAAAGGCCCTTGGATATAACGTCTACTCCCGCAACGCCGTATCTACATTTTTCAGCAATGGGTCTAAAAGATAGCTGATCACGGTTCGCTTTTCCGTTGTAATATAGCAGGACACCGGCATCCCGGGGGACAGATAGGCGTTTTTAGCGGCCAGATCTTCCTTATCCACTTCCACATGGGCTTCATAATAGGATATAAATCCCTGGGCGGTCTGCTGGGTCAGCAGGTCTGGTGACACATAGGTCACCTTTCCTTTTACCGGCGGTGTGGAATTTCTCTGAAATGCGGCTAACTGCACCTTGGTATCCTGTCCTTCTTTTACACTCACAATGTCCTGGGGCCGAACCTGAACCTTGATGATCATTTTTAAATCCTCAGGCACAATTTCAAGCAAGGGCATCCCCGGCCGGACCACACCGCTTTCTTCGGAATGGATCTGCATATTGATCACTGTTCCGCTGATGGGTGCCCGTATCTCCAAACGCTCTTTGGCATCCAACTGGGGTTTGATCTGCTCCTGTATTTCAAATATCGTGTCGGTTACCTGCCCCAGTTCGGAAACGGCTTTTTCCTTATACTGGTTTTCGATGTCCACGATGCGAAGCTGAAATTCCTGGATCATCTGATGAAACTGAGCAATATCCTGATTGAGTTTTCCCCTTCGCCCCTTTTGTTCGGACAGGGCTCGTTCAAGCTCAAGGACATTGGTTTTCCCCAGATATTTATCTTTTACCAGGGGCCGTTTGCTTTTCAGATCTTCTTCCAGGTTCAGGATAATTTCCTCAAGGCTTTTCAGTTCTTCTTTTGCACCCTCAATCCGGTTCCCCAACTGCTTAATCTGGGAATTATACAATTCCACTTTGCCCTGCAAATCCGAACGCCTTGATGAAAAAATTCTCTCTTCAGTAAGAATAATTTCAGAGATTTCTCTATTCCCCTTTAGTTTTTCGAATTCTTCGGACCAGGCTATCTCTGATTTCATTCCCGCTTCAGCCTTGAATCTTGACGCCTCTGCCTGTTTGGCCCATAACCTGCCCCGGAGAAGATCGACATTTGCGCTGACCTGGGAACTTGTCAGCTCAATAAGGACATCTCCTGCAGAAACCCTATCTCCTTCCTTTACAAAAATTTTATTGATCAATCCACCCTCAAGATGCTGTACCATCTTTTTTTCCCCGAACACTTTGACCTCACCCGAGGCAATAACAGCACCCT
>JAABTB010000485.1 GCA_011390085.1 Desulfobacula sp. | reverse complement strand
TGCATCGGTTCCGAAATAATAGACGAACACAGGTGAAAGGGCCAGGCCGTTCACCTCGTCTCCCCCGTGTTCCCAGCGGTTATAGGACAATTCAAAAAATCCGGACAGATAACCGGTCTCGCTTTCAAACCACCGACAAGTATAATCTTTTTTAAGCCCTAAGCGATAGATATCAATATCCTTTTTTCCGACACCATATCCCAGAGAAAGTCCGAAACCGTCTAACTCAGCGCTTGCACTGCTGTAAAACAACATCAGACCGACAAATATTAAAAAAATCTTTTTCATGGCAATCCCTGTCTCCCCTGTTATTTTTTTTACGAGTTGAATTGTAAATGCAGATGATGCATTTCTTTTGTTTGTATTTAATCTAAAGAGTTTATTTATTCAATATAAAAGAGGCGGGCAAAGGAAAATCATCCCGGATCAAGCCTTGCAGACCCTTTCGGGATTTCGTCTCCAGCCGATCTTTAATGCTTGACATACAATTAAGGGAAGTTTATATCCTTCTAACAATAAATTTAAAGGAAAATACGATACTTTTAAGGTGGTCGTGTTATAAAATTATGGATTTAAAACAAGCACTTGGTAAGAACAAGGAGCCTCTTATTAAAAAATGGTTCCAAGCCACAATCAATACATACCCCCCCCAGTCGGCAAAAATTTTAGGAAAAGACGCCAACCGCTTTGACAACCCCATCGGCGCAATCACCCATGAGACCCTTGCCGATGTATTCAATCTGATTTTAACTGATTTCACGCCGAAATCCTTAGAACGAACCCTTGATCCCGTGATCCGCATCAGAGCGGTACAGGCTTTTTCCGCAAGCGAAGCCGTCAGCTTTGTCTATGCATTAAAAGATATAGGGGAAACCATTCTGGATGCCGGTATGATAAGAGAATTTGACAGACTTGTTGATCAGATCGCGCTTGCTTCTTTCAACAGGTTTATGAAATGTAGGGAAGAAATATTCCTTTTAAAGGCAACGGAAAGCAAGAGACGCATTCATCGTGCCTTTGAAAGGGCAGGTTTAGTAGCCGAGCTGACGGAAGAAGACCTCCTTGGCTCAAAACAAATTTAACATGTATGGCGGAGTTCCAGATTCCGTCACACATCAATTCATGAGGTGGTTATAATATGAATCAAAAGTACTTGATCCCCCTGACAACTGTTTTTCTGCTCTTCTTAGTAGCATATACAGGGGTTGAGGGAGCAGGGCTTCATCGGTTCTTCGGGATTGTTATCCCGTATCTGGCGGTTCTTGCCTTCCTTGCCGGGTTTGTCTACAAGGTATTGGGATGGGCATCTTCTGCTGTTCCGTTCAGGATTCCCACAACCTGCGGGCAGCAGAAATCTTTGCCGTGGATAAAACAGAACTGCATTGATAACCCTGATACTTCAACAGGTGTATGTTTAAGAATGGTTCTTGAAATTTTTCTTTTCAGATCCCTTTTCAGGAACACCAAGGCCGCATTCAACCGGAATGACTCCAACAAGCTGTCCTATTCCTGGGAAATTTTCCTCTGGATAGGCGCCCTTGCCTTTCATTATTCCTTCCTGGTTGTCATCTTAAGGCATTTCAGATTTTTTACCTCACCGGTGCCCTCCTGTATCAAATTTCTTGAATACATGGACGGTATCGTCCAGTTGGGGCTTCCCGGACTTTTCATCTCCGGTGCCGTCCTGCTTGCAGCGACCTTATTTCTGCTGGCAAGACGAATCTTTGATGCCAAGGTCACCTATATCTCCCAGGCAGCCGATTATTTTCCGCTTTTCCTCATCATCGGGATTGCTGTCTCCGGATTGTCCATGAGATATTTTACTAAGGTTGACATCGTCGGCATCAAAGAGCTTACCATGGGCCTTGCGACCTTCAGCCCCGTCATTCCGGAAGGCGTCGGTGGTCTTTTTTACGCCCATCTTTTCCTGGTGAGTATCCTTTTTGCATATTTCCCGGCCAGTAAGCTCATGCATCTGGGCGGAATCTTTTTAAGCCCCACAAGAAATATGGCAAACAATACCCGTGCAAAAAGACATGTTAACCCCTGGAACTATGATGTGAAAACCCATACCTATGAAGAGTA
>JAABTB010000484.1 GCA_011390085.1 Desulfobacula sp. | reverse complement strand
TGAACCGGATGTCCTGGATACCCTTGAAGAACTTCTGTATATGTGTTCGGTGGACAAGGCCGCCGGCTTTGATGAGGCAGTTTCCCTGTTAAGAAAAAACAGCTATGATGCAGCCATCCTGGATATCATGGGGGTAAAAGGCTATGACCTTTTAAAAATCACCAACCGGATTGATATCCCGGCCCTGATGCTGACGGCCCACGCCCTGACCCCGGACAATCTGAAAATTTCCATTGAACAGGGGGCCGATGCCTATGTGCCCAAGGATAAACTGGCCGATATTCCCCTTTATGTGGCCGATATTCTGAATGCCCGGCAGGAGGGCAAAAGAACCCATGTCAGATGGTTTTCCCTGTTGAAACCCATCTTTGACAAATTGTTCGGTGAAAACTGGCGGAAAAAAGACCGGGATTTCTGGGATAATTTTGATGAAAAGCAGATGTCGGCCAGGGACGATATCCAGAAAATGGATTAGGCCCGGCAAAATCCTTCTATAGGGGAATTTTCACTATAAATTCAGCGCCCTTTCCATCATTGGAATTCAAATTCATTTCGCCTCCCATATCCTTTAAGAGCACCATTACACCGGCAAGGCCAAGGCCATGGCTTTTAATGGCATTGTCCAGGGAAGACCCTGTGGTAAAATAGGTTTTGAAAATTTTCTGATGCTCCGAAGGCGGAATTCCCCGGCCGTCATCTCTGACGCACAAGGTGAGCAATTTTCCCTCAATGCTGCCGGAAATCTCTACAAAGGCCGCCTTATATTTAAAGGCATTGGTCACCAGGTTCCTCAGGATCTGCCGGACCTTGGCTTCATCCAGATGAACCACGGTTTTCCAGACTTTTGAGTCGAACACCAGTTTGACCCCGAAATCCTCTGCCACCCGGCAGAGCTCCTCATAGGAATGGACCTTCCGGATCACGTCCACTGCGGCCGGATCGGCAAGGTCGAAGATTTCAACCAGGACCGTCATCACCAGGGAGGAAACATAAAAATCCCGGGTGATCATGACCCCTTCCCTGGACCGCCCCAGTTCCAGCACATCATTGACAAGCCTCTGGGTGGTCAATGCATTCCGGATGATTCGTTTGAGCACCTTGATCTGTTTTTCCGTCAGGGGGCCATAGGTTTCCTGACGGTTCAGGAGGGATTTGGCCCCGGCATCAATGACTGAAATCGGAACCTTTAAATCGTGAATCAGGATCTCTGTTTTAATGGTGGTGTCTGGCATTTGTTTCTTTTACCTTTAAAATCCTTGCAATTCCAGTCAATGATTTTATATAGTGGTGCCGATTGAAACACTCCCGGCTGATTCGGGCAAAGACCGTATACGATCTTTAAAATCATAAAGGTTGTTATACGAGGATCATTCAATCTTGTAAAGTCTTTTGGAGTTTTATTTATGAAAAGCAGTGACGCTTATACTTCCGAACTGGAAGCCAGGATCAAAATGCTGGAAGAAGAGAATCGTATCCTGAGCAATATCCTGCATAAAGCGCCCATTCCCATATTCGTCCTGGACAAAAGCCATACCATCACCCATTTCAACCAGGCCCTTGAAGAACTCACCGGGCTTTCGGCCAAAGACGTCATCGGCACCCGGGAACAGTGGAAGGCCTTTTATGCAAACCCCCGACCGGTCATGGCCGACCTCATCATCGACCGGTCTTCCGATGAAGAGATTGTCGAACATTACGGATTGAAATATGACCGGTCCTCCAAGGACAAGGAAAGATTTGCAGCCACGGATTTTTTTCAGGAACTCAGCGAACAAGGAAAATGGCTTTATTTTACAGCCTCCGCCTATACCGACGACAAGGGTGAGATTGCCGGGGCTGTTGAAACCCTCCAGGATGTCACGGAAGAAAAACTGGCCTTGAGAGAAACCAAGGAACTTTACCGGATCTACCGGAAAATCCTTGAATTTGTCCCCTACCCTATTGTGGTTTATGATGACAATGGACTTGTATCCTATGTCAACCCCTCTTTTTCAAACACTTTCGGATGGAGCCTGGATGAATTGAAAGGCTGTCACGTGCCCTTTGTTCCGGAAGCGCTGAAAGCTGAAACCAGCCGGATGCTGGATAAATTCCGGTAAAACAAAAACCTGACCCGCT
>JAABTB010000052.1 GCA_011390085.1 Desulfobacula sp. | reverse complement strand
GTTTTCTTTTTTCTGCTCTATTATTTTTTTCTGGCAGCCGGATGGTCGGCCGGGGAAACCGGCAAATTCCCTCCGGGTCTTGCCATGTGGCTACCGGATATCATCATGGGCTGTGCCGGGATTTTTCTTCTGGTCAGAAATGCAAAGGAAAAGCCGGTGCTGATACCGGTCTTTCTGCAGAACTTCATAACGGTTCTCCGAACCCGTGTCTTAAGGAGGACCTAACCCCATGTCCTGCCTTAGCAAATACTGGTTAAAGGAATTTATCAGGTTTTTTTTCGTCATTCAATTGATCATCCTTGTCCTGTTTATATTTATCGACTACCTGTCCAGGATGGAAAGATTTTTAAAATCAGATATTTCCTTGCTCGGCGCCCTCCATTATGTACTCTTGAAACTGCCTTTCATGTTTGTCCAGTTGACGCCGGCGAGTATCCTTCTGGCAACGATTATGGTTTTCGGGATCATGAACCGGAACAATGAGCTTTTGGCCATCCGATCCAGCGGGATCAATGCCTATTTCCTGATTAAGCCGGCAGTATGCGTGGCCCTGTTTTTGGGTTTTATCATGTTTTTTCTCGGGGAAACCCTTATCCCGGTGTCCATGTCCAAGGTCTTTGAAATCGAAAACAATGTGATTCGGAAAAAGCACCATATGGCTGTGGCCCGGGAGGATATCTGGATCAAATCCGAGAATCGGCTGATTCATATCAATTATTATGATCCTGTCCGAAAATCCGTTGCAGGCGTCACCATCACATCCCTGGACGAGCATTTCGGGCTTGAATCCCGCATAGATGCAAAGATGGGATTTTATATCGACGGAGAATGGGTTTTTGAAAAATTGATTGAGCAGGTCCATGCAAAGGATTCAACAGACTATGGGGTAAAGACCCATGAGAAAATGAGCATCCCGCTGACTTTTAAACCCGAGGATCTTGAAACGGTTGCCAAAAAATCCGAAGAGATGAGCTTTTCCGAGTTGAGAAAATATGTCCAAAAGGTCAAAACGGAAGGCTATGACGCCACACCCTATGAGGTGGACCTCAACGGGAAAATCGCCTTTCCCTTTATCTGTATCATCATGGTCCTGACGGGGGCGGCCACGGGAATGAGATCCTTTGCAAAAAGAAATCTGCCGGTAACCATTGCCCTTGGGGTTGTGATTGCCGCCCTGTACTGGATCATGTACGGGTTTTGCATTTCCTTGGGGTATGGAGGTATCCTTCCGCCCCTTATCAGCGCATGGATGACCAACCTCTTTTTTTTCAGCACGGGTTTGATTTACCTGATGCATACAGGATAAAAAATCGGGAAACCTGTCATGATGATGCTATATAACCTAATGATGAATTTTTTCATGGCTGTCTTTGTTCTCTCTTTGCCGCTGATCTATCTGTTCTCGGATAAAAGAAGGGCCAACCTGTTATTGCGGTTTGGTTTTGGAACCGCCTGGAAAGCCAAAAAACCGGGAGAAAAAAGAATCTGGATTCATGCCCTTTCCGTCGGAGAGGTCAGATCCGTGGTTTCCCTTGTCAAGGCGCTAAAAGACCAATATGGGCATGTCAGCATCGTTTTTACCGCTTCCACCCGGACCGGGCTTGAAACGGCCAGGCAATCTTTTATAAAACCGGGGATGGTGGATCAATTGGGATATTTTCCTTTTGATTTTGGATATTCCGTCCGGAGAATCGCAACCTTTATTGACCCTGACGCCGTGGTCATTGTAGAGACCGATATCTGGCCCAATTTTCTGTCTGAAATGGAAAAAAGGTGGATACCCGTTGTACTGATCAATGCAAGGCTGTCAAAAAGGTCATTCAAGGGGTATCTGCGGTTTAAACGGTTTTTTTCAACTGTATTCTCCTGTTTTACAGAGATCATGGCTCAGAGCCCCATGGACGCCGACAGGTTTCAAGGTCTGGGGATCAGTCCGGAAAAAATACAGGTCACCGGCAATCTGAAATTCGACCAGGCTGTGGAAGATGTGGAGGACTCCTTTATTCCGGCCATGAGAGAGCGGTTGAATATTCAGGCCCAAACCCTTGTATGGGTTGCCGGCAGCACCCATGAGGGAGAAGAGGATATCCTGCTCAGGGTCTATCAACAACTGAAGCCAAAATACCCGGATCTGATGATGATCCTTGCCCCGCGAGATCCCCGGCGGTGTCATGCCTTGCTGCCGCATATCGTATCCATGGGCATTTGTGCTTCCCTGCTGTCACAGGCGCCTTCATTGCCCAATGAAATCGTCCTGGTGGATGAAATGGGTGTCCTCTCGCGTCTTTATGCCCTTTGCCATGCCGCTTATATCGGGGGATCCCTGGTATCGGAAGGGGGCCATAACCCCCTGGAACCGGCTGCCTTTTCAAAGCCTGTCTTGTTTGGACCGGATATGTCGGATTTCCTTTTGATATCCACTCTGATGAAGGACCACGGCGGTTCAAAACAGGTCGGTTCTGAAACCGAACTGGCCCATGAGCTGGACATCCTGCTGGGAAGCCAGGATCTTCAAAACCGGATGGGCCGATTGAATCATGAGGTGTTTTTGAACCATTCCGGTGCTGTACCAAAGATTGTCCGGAACCTGGAGAGGCTTCATATTGTTTAAACAGTGGCTGAACAGAATAAAGGACAGGGTTACGCAAATCTCAGGGCAGGATTATGTCCCTGTCCTCTTCAGCCTGGAATGGGTTTTGACGGGTATTTCCCGCCTCTATGGGCTGGGGGTCGGGGTCCGGCTTTGGCTGTATCAAAAAAAGATCTTGCGGCAGCGAGCACTGCCCTGCTTTGTGGTTTCCATCGGCAATATCGTGGCCGGGGGGACTGGTAAAACCCCCATGACCCTTTATACGGCTGAGCTGTTAAAAAAGATCGGGAAAAAACCGGTGGTGGTCAGCCGGGGCTATGGGGGAAGCTATAAGGAAGATTCACTCATGGTTTTTGATGGCTGCCATGTTTTTTCAACTCCCGACGAATCCGGGGATGAACCCTTTATGATAGCTGACCGGCGCTTATGTCCCGTGGTGGTGGGTAAAAACAGGTTCAGGGCCGGGATGAGGGCTCTTGATTCTCTGGACCCCCGGCCGGAAGCCATTGTTCTGGATGACGGGTTCCAGCATATAAAGCTGAAAAGGGATCTGGATATTCTGTTGTTTGATTTTAGCCATCCGCTGGGCAATACAAGGCTGCTTCCAGCCGGCCGCCTGCGGGAACGGCCCCGGAGTTCGGGCAAAAGAGCGGATGCCCTCGTATTTACCAGATGCCCTGAGGAGGATATGAACCGGACTCAGATGGAGGCCGTATTGCGGTTTTACCCGGACCGGCCTTTTTTCAGGACCGTTCATCAGCCCTATATAGTGAGATGGATGAAAAAAGAAAAGAAATCGCCGGACCCTGAATCAGACCTGGCTGCATTAAAAGGGAAAACCGCCGTCCTTTTCTCCGGCCTGGCTGATAACCGCGCCTTTTATGCCTCCATGGCGGAGTATGGCATAAATATCCTTTATCATCTTGAATTTAAGGACCATCACAGGTATAAGACAGCAGATTTTTTAAGGATCAACAGCACGGCCGCGGAAAAAAAAGCCGATCTCATCCTGACCACGGAAAAAGACGGGGTAAAAATCGATAAGACTGTTGAATGGGCTGCGGATGTTCTGGTGATCGGCATCCGGATACGATTTGAAGATCCGGAAAAATTTGAAGATTTTTTAGTCTCTAAAATGGAAAAATAATGACGGATGAGCGGATATACAGGGTTTTAAAACGGGTGGTCACCCTAATGGGGATTTTGCCGGCCCCGGTTTTAACGTTTTTTTCAGATCTCTTCGGCCTGATCTGGTATCGGCTGGATAAACGGCACCGGACGGTTGTCCTGGACAATCTCAGCCTTGCCTATCCGGGCGGATTTTCCAGGCACGAGGCCGAAAGGCTGGCCGTCCGGATTTTCAAGAATACGGCTGCCATCCTGTTTGAGGTGATCTGGGCCTATCCTATCCCCAGGGATAAGCTGTTCGCCCATTTCACGGTAAAGGGTGCGGAATACCTGGAGGCGGCCCGGAAAAAAGGCCGGGGAGTTATTCTTTTAACCTGCCATATGGGGAATTTTGAACTCCTGGTGGCGGCCCTGCCCAAGGCCGGTGTGGAAAAGCCCTACGGCATCTACCGGAAATTTGATTTCAACCCCCTGGAACGGTTTATGCGGGAAATGCGGCAACGGTTCGGGGCCACCCTGATTCCCATGCGCGGGGCCTCTGAAAAGATTGATGCCGTATTGCGGGAAGGCGGCGAAATGGGCACCCTCCTGGATCAGAATGTGGACTGGTATAAGGGGGTGTTTGTGGACTTTTTCGGAAGACCGGCCTGCACCAACAGCGGTTTTGCCAAACTGGCCATGAGAAGCAGGGCCCCCGTGGTTCCCATGTACACCGTGCGAAAGGGCAAGCGGTTCCTCATCGAGTTTTTGCCCGAAATCCCTTTGATTGAAACCGGGGATAAAATAAAAGATATTGAAATCAATACCCAGAATTATGTCTCTGCCGTGGAATCCATGGTCCGCAGGTATCCGGATCAGTATTTCTGGGTCCACAACCGGTGGAAGACAAAACCCTATTGCCCGTATCCCAGAGCCTGATCCCATGAAGAGAATTCTATTAAAGGCCGGCCCCCGGGCCCGGATTCTGATCCGGGCCGCCAACTGGGTCGGGGATGCCGTCATGACCACCCCGGTGGTCCGGGCCCTGCGCAAAAATTATCCCCAGGCCCATATCACCATCCTGGCCAAACCCTGGGTCATTCCGGTCTATGAAAACAATCCCTGCCTGGACGAGATCATGGTCTATGATAACCAGGACCGCCACACAAGAGGGATGGGAACCCTGAGGCTTGCGCGGGATATCCGGGACCGCGGATTTGACCTGGCCATTCTTCTGCAGAATGCATTTGAAGCAGCCCTCCTGGCCTTTCTGGCCGGAATCCCCGAAAGGGTGGGGTACAATACCGATGCCAGGACCCTCTTGCTCAACCGGAGTGTCCGCCTGGACCCGGCCCTGAAAAAAAAACATCTGATCGACTATTATATCGGTATTCTTGAAGGCGCAGGACTGAAATCCGACGGCAGGACCCAGGATCTTTTCATTTCAGATCGGGATTCTCATTTTGCAGAGCAGATGCTTCAAGAAAAAGGATTGGGCCAGGATCGACCTGTGATGGGCATCAATCCCGGCGCCACGGGCGGTACGGCCAAACGCTGGTTTCCTGAACGGTATGCCGAACTCTGCCGTCTTCTGGCAAGCCGGTATCAGACAAAGATCCTGGTGTTCGGGGGGCCTGCCGACCATGACCTGGGAGAGCGGATCTCTGCCCTGGCTCCCGGCGCCTGCGTCAATATGGCCGGAAAAACCGGGCTTGCCCAGGCCTTTGCCCTGATCAAGGCCTGTAATCTCTTTGTGACCAATGATTCCGGCCTCATGCATGCGGCCGCAGCCCTTGGCATCCATCAGGTGGCCCTCATCGGGTCCACGGACCCGGTGGCTACGGCCCCGTTCAGCGACAGGAGCATCATGGTAAGGGTCCCGGTGCCGTGCAGCCCCTGCCTGAAAAAAGAATGTCCGGATGACCATCAATGCATGGATCTGATCCGGGTTGACAGGGTTTTTCAAATCTGTAAGACTATCCTGGATCAAAAAACATCAACCCCTGTTTTCGGAGAATTGCCCCCTGTTTGAATCCGTCCGCCATATCCTGATTGTAAAGCCCAGCGCCCTGGGGGATATCATCCATTCTTTGCCCTTTCTCCATGCCTTGAAACGGGGGTTTCCCCAGGCCCGCATCGACTGGGTGGTGGCCCACGGCCTTCATACCTTCCTGGAAGGCCATCCGCTGATCGACAAACTCTGGGTCATCAAAAAGGACCAGTGGAAGGATATGGGACGTCTTTTTATTTCCATCCGGGAAATCATGGCCCTTAAAAAGGGTCTGGGCCGGGCCGGTTATGATGTGTGTATTGATCTGTCCGGGCTTTTCAGGTCCGGGGTCATGACCTGGTTTTCAAAGGCCGGTGTAAAGCTGGGGTTTAAGGAATCCGACGAGGGCAGCTCCTTGTTTTATACCCATAAAATACACGGCAGCATGAACATCCATGCCATTGACCGGTATCTGAAAATTGCGGAATTCATGGGGTGTCCCGTGGATGAAATTGTTTATCCCTTTGCTCCCTATGATCCTTCGCCGGCCATATTAAAAGAATTGCCCGAAGCCTATATCGTCATGAGCCCCTCTGCCGGCAAACCCGCCAACCGCTGGCATGCCCGTAAATTCGGAGAGCTGGCCGCCCGGCTGCCCCTGCCCTCGGTGATCATCAGTTCAGCGGCCGAGGCAGACATTGCCGAGGAAACGGTTCAATATTCCAGGGGAAAGGCCATTTCCATTGCCGGCAGAACCGGGCTCAAAGACCTTTTGGGGGTCATCGGCAAGGCAAGGTTTTTTATCTGCAACGATACCGGCCCCATGCATATGGCGGCAGCCCTGAACATCCCGGTGTTTGCCATTTTCGGCCCGGCCAACCCCATCCGGACAGGCCCCTACGGCAGCATCCATACGGTGATCCAAAAAGACCTGCCCTGCTCACCCTGTTATGCCCAGCAACCCTGTACAAAATTCAAATTCCAATGCATGGAAGACCTGACTGTGGAGGATGTCTATGGGATCATCCGTCAAAAAACGGGGCTGTTGTGAAGGTTTCCGTTATTGTCACCACCTATAACCGGCCCGAGGCCCTGAAAAAAGTCATCGTCGCGCTTTTCAGCCAGACCCGCCGGCCTGACGAGATCCTGGTGGCCGACGACGGGTCCGGACCCGAAACCCGTGAACTGATAGCGGAACTTGGGCAGAAAGCCGGTCCGCCTCTTTGTCATGTTTGGCAGGAAGACCAGGGATTTAGAGCAGCCCGTATTCGGAATTTGGGCATTTTAAGTTCAAAGGGTGACTATCTGATTCTGCTGGACGGGGACTGTATTCCCACCCGGTTTTTTGTGGCCGATCACCTGGATCTGGCGGAAAAAGGATATTTTTTTCAGGGCAAACGGGCCCTGGTCAACCAGAAAATAGTGGACGGTTTTGATTTCAGGGATACCGTATCCTTTGCCCGGTTGTTCCGGCTATCCCTGTCCGGAGGGATTTCCAATGCCCATCACATTGTCCGGATTCCCTTTTTCCCATGCTCCCGGAATAGAAAAATATCAGGAACGCGGAGTTGCAATATGGGTTTTTTCAAAAAGGATGTGGAAGCCGTCAACGGATTCAACCATGAATTTACCGCCTGGGGCAGGGAGGATTCTGAATTTGCGGTCCGCCTCTTCAAATACGGGCTGAAAAGAAAGGAACATCCCTTCATGGCCGTCTGCTATCATCTGTGGCACAGGGAAAACAAAGCCGTCTGCCTGGAAAAAAACGAGATTCTGCTGGAACAGGCCCTGGCTTCCCCTGCCTGGCGCTGCGAAAGGGGACTGGAAGATCTAAAAGGCCTCAGTCCTGAAATGAGGGACGGTCCCGCCGGATCTGGTGAAGACTGTAAATCCGGATGATATCCCTGCCCAGGCTGTCCACCGTATGGTGTTTTTTTACGAAATTTCGGGCCGTTTCCAATCGCTCACCGGTTGTATCCTTCTCTTTAAAGGTCTGAAAAATTTTATCCGCAAGATCAAGGGAATTGAATTCTTCATATACCAGCCCGGTTTTTTCATGAACCAGGATATCGGCCGCCGGATCTGAGGCAGGTCCGATGACCGGAGTTTCACAGAGCATGGCGCAAAGAAGGGCCTGACGTTTTTGGGTGAGGTCCTCATCCTTAAGGGTAAGACTTGGCAGGACATGGCAGTCCAGTGCCCTGAAAAAGGGCCAGGGATCTTCCTTTTCGCCAATGAAATGGACGGAGGTTTCAATTTTCATCCCCATGGCTGTCGCTTTCAAGGTGTTGAGGGTTTCATCGGCGCCTTCTCCCGTCATCACCAGATGATATTCGGGGAGCCTTGCTCTTACCGTTTGAAAAGCGGCTAAAAGGGTGGATATCCCCTTGGTTTCTAAAAGCCGGCCCGAAAAGCCTATAAATTTTGTTTCAGGATTCAGACCCAGCTCCAGGGATAGTCTTTGGCGTTCTTCAATTTTTTCAGGAAGGGTTTCGGGGCAGATAATCCCGGCAGGCATGGTAAAGGCCCGCATATCTTTGAGCTTAAAGAGCTTTTGCAGATAAGCCGTGGTATGACGGGAACCGGTAAAGATATAATGGCAAAGCCGGTTGCAGACCATCCGGTTCCAGGGGGTTTTTCTGATCCGGTAATTGCTGTGGTATGAGAAAATTCGTAAAGGGACTTTTAACTTCCGGGCTGCATAAAGAGCGATGCGTGAATCATATTTTCCATGGCTATGGATGATGTCCGGTTTTTCATTGTAAAAAAAATTTTTCAGGAATTGGTAATTTTTGAGAATGGAAAACGGTTTAAAATCAATACCGTAGACTTTTACCCCATAATCCTTTGCCTTTAAAAAAAGAGGCGTGTCCTTGGGGCAGACCAGGATGACGGTATGCCCTTGGTCGACCATCCAGATGAGCTCATTGAAAATTCTTTTTTCAGTGACACCCCAGCCGGTTTCACAGGTCGTGTGCAGTATTTTATAAAATGTTCTCATCATGATATCAGCTCTGCAGAATTTTCTTTTCAATTCTTTTTAAATCCAGGGGAAGATCGATTTCAGGAGAATCATAGGGGGTGATCACCACCTTGATCCGGTATCCGTATTCAAGTACCCTTAACTGTTCCAGTTTTTCAACGCTTTCACAAATTCCTGTGGGAAGAGCGACCAGGGTATCCAGGAATTTTTTCTTATAGGCATAGAATCCCAGGTGCTTATAAAAATCCGCTCGGGTGTCCGGGTCCCGCGGGAAGGGGATCTGGGCCCTTGAAAAATACAGGGCAAATCCATTGGTGTCAAAGGTGACCTTGACATCCTTGGGATCGGTAATTTCCCTCTCGTCAACGATCTTGAAAGCAAGGGTGGACATGAGCAGGTCCGGGTCCGGGCCGAAGGGAGAGATCAGTTCATCAATGGTCAGGGGGTTGAATACGGGCTGGTCCCCCTGGATATTGACCACCAGGTCATCGGGAGAAAGCCCCAGGATTTCTGCGGTTTCAGCCACCCTGTCGGTTCCGGACCGGCAGGCTTCCGAGGTCATGACGGCATGGCCGCCGAAGTCTTTGACAGCCTTATATATCCGTTCATCGTCCGTTGCCACCACCACCTGTGTGACGGCGGCCGATTTTTTCGTCTGTTCATATACCCGCCGGATCATGGGCTTTCCGGCAATGAGGGCCAGGGGTTTGCCTTGAAACCGGCTGGAACCGTACCGGGAGGGGATGACTGCAAGGGTCATGGTGTCCCTTTTTACATTTTCAGGAATAAGGATCTTGCCTTATCCCGGGTCATGATGGTTTGCCAGTCTTTGCCCAGGCAGTTTTCCCAGAGGGGGGCAAGACCCAGGGCCACAGTCACCATTCGTTCTATTTTTTCATCGCTCAGGTTTTTCACAAGATTCCGGGGCAGTTCAATCCCGGATTTTTTCATCATGGTGCGGAATTCCTTCACCCCTTCGGGATAGATTTCATCCAGGTAATCAAAGGTGATGCAGCAGCCGATGCCGTGATGGGTGCCGAGGACATAGGAGAGCCCGTAGGACAGGGCGTGGCAGGCCCCTACCTGGGAATAGGCAATGCTCATGCCGCCGAAAAAGGACGCCATCATGAGCTTGTCGGCGCTGTCCGCATGATCGTTTAAAAACACCTCCCGGCAGAGATCCAGGGATTTTTCGCCGTAGGCCCTGGAGAATTCATTCAGATAGGTTCCCTGGAGGGATTCAATACAATGGATATAGCAGTCCATGCCCGTATAAAAATGCTGGTCCCTGGGCACATCTTTTGTGAGTTCCGGGTCCAGCATGATCTGGTCAAAGACGGTATAATCGGAATTCAGACCCAGTTTTTTCTCCGGCCCCGTGAGTACGGCGGTCCTTGAAACCTCGGCCCCGGTTCCGGAAAGCGTGGGAACAGCCATGTGGTAAACGGCCGGGTTCTTGATCAGATCCCATCCCTGGTAAAGGGTGGAAGACCCCTCATTGGTCAGCATCAGGGAGACGGCCTTGGCCAGGTCCATGCTGGAGCCTCCGCCGATGCCGATGACGGCGGAAGGCAGAAGGGGGGCAAAGGCCTTTACCCGAAGGGTCAGATCATCCACATATTTTGTTTTGGGTTCATCCTCCACATTGACCCAGAGGAGCATGTCCTTTCCATGCACGGGAATTCTTTTTTCCAGGGCCTTGCCTTTGAATACGTCATCAACCACAAAGACCACCCATGAATCCGCTGTGGGCCGCTGTTTTTCAACGATTTCATCGAGCTGTGCAAAACAGCCCCT
>JAABTB010000051.1 GCA_011390085.1 Desulfobacula sp. | reverse complement strand
AAGGGTTCGACCCAAAGTGAGTAAACCCTTGATTTTATTGGTACCTGGGACGAGAATTGAACTCGTACAGTGATAATCACCGAGGGATTTTAAGTCCCTTGCGTCTACCAGTTCCGCCACCCAGGCATAATCCATGGTTTTCTATAATATTTTTATAAAATATGCAAGTCTAAAACCCATAGGTTTTAATCCCGGGATTGTTTCCTTTAAGGATTTCTGATAATAAAAACCTATGAAACCGATTAATCTGGAAAAATTATTATTGGCATCCCAGTCCCCCCGGAGACGAGAACTTCTTGAACAGACAGGGATCGAACTTCAAATTGTCCCTTCCGATATTGATGAAGAGGACATCTCCATAAAAAATCCGGCGGAATATGTAGAAGCGCTCTCTTTTATGAAGGCGGAGAAAATTTCAGGGGCCTATCCTGATTCCTGGATTCTGGGTGCGGATACCATTGTGGTTCTCCAGGATCAAATTCTGGGAAAACCGGAATCAGAACATCATGCCATAGAGATACTCAGGCTGTTGAGCAACCGGGAACATAAGGTATTCACCGGATTCTGTATCATGAATAAACATAAACAGACCGTCATAAAAAGTGCCGTAGAAACCAGGGTCTGGTTTAAACCTCTATCAGATCAGGAGATAAAATGGTATGTGAGCACAAAAGAACCTTTTGACAAGGCAGGCGGCTATGGCATCCAGGGCCTGGGTGCGTTCCTGGTCAGAAAAATTTTCGGATCCTATTCAAATGTTGTGGGGTTGCCTGTCTGCGAAGTCATTGAAGCCCTGATGGAATTAAAGATCATTGAAATGAGGATATAAACCCGACATGCCGGCCATTAAGAAAAACCTTGAAACGATAAATGGACTTATTGCGGAGACCGCAAGATCCTGTGGCCGGAACCCTGAAGATATCCTTCTCATCGCCGTGACCAAGAAGAAAAATGCAGAAACGGTAATGGAAGCCCTCCGCTGTGGCGCCGTGCATTTTGGAGAAAATTATATCCAGGAGGCCATAATCAAAATTGATGGAATTGGGAAAGAAAATGCCTGCTGGCATTTTATCGGACACCTTCAATCCAATAAGGCGGCCATTGCTGTAAAATATTTTGAATATATCCATACCGTGGATTCCGTTAAGCTTGCAAAAGAAATAGACAAGCAGGCAAAGGCCATTCATAAAATTCAAAAAATACTGCTTCAGGTCAATATCAGCAAGGAAAAGACCAAATCCGGGACTGATGCTGAAACGACCATGGACTTGGTAAGACAGATCCATGGATTTGAAAATATTGCCATACAGGGATTAATGTGCATGCCGCCCTATTTTGATGATCCTGAACAGGCCAGAACATATTTCAGAGGGCTTTTGGAAATCAGGGACAATATTTTGGCCCATCCATTTCCGAATGTGTCCATGAATCATCTGTCCATGGGAATGAGCAATGACTTCCGAGTCGCCATTGAAGAAGGGGCCACCATGGTCAGAATCGGAACCTCCCTATTTGGAGAAAGAAATTGAAACTTTTATTGCATACCTGTTGTGCGCCCTGCTCCGTCTACCCTATTCAAATTTTAAGACAGATGGATATGGATATCATGGGTTTTTTCTACCGGCATAATATTCATCCTTTTCAGGAATGTTTGAAAAGGGAAGATACTTTAAAAGAATACGCCCCGACCATTGATCTCAAGGTTATTTATCAGCAGGATTATAAAATAGAAGAGTTTATTCAATCCGTTGCTTTCAGGGAAGCAGACCGTTGCAGGATCTGTTACCATGACAGGCTGCTGCAAACCGCCCTGGTTGCTAAAAAAGGAAATTTTGAAGCTTTTTCAACCACGCTTTTATACAGCAAATTCCAGAACCATGACCGGATCCGGGAAACAGGGGAAGCCATTGCCGTAAAATACGAGATCCAATTTTTTTATTATGATTTCAGAGAGGGTTGGAAATCCGGTATTGAAGAATCTAAACGCCTGAATCTTTACAGGCAGCAATATTGCGGCTGTATATACAGCGAGAAAGACCGGTATTATAAGAAATGATTCAATTCTTCGGTGCCGGTGCCTTGGTAAATTGATTAAGCATATTTACAAAGCGTTTATCCGTGCTGTCGAGTCTTGCCGCCAGAACACTGAATAAATGTTTGGCCACATCCGGATATTTTTCAATCACCTCGGCCAGTTTATTTCCAGGGAACCGCTTGACCATGGATCTGCCTTTGGAAATGATGGATGCAGACCTGGGTTCACCTGTAATGGCCGACATCTCCCCGAAATATTCCCCGGGTTGGACGATTTCAGCAATTTTCTTACCTCCTTTGACAACATACACCCCGCCCTGGACAAGGGTAAAAAAATCAATATCGGTATTGCCTTCCCGGATAATCACATCCTTATCCTCATAGCGTTCAACATCGGGGTTGATCAGATAGGCCGGCAATGATTCTTTGGTAATAACGGTTTTTTTCAAGACCTCTTCATAGGAGGTTTCTCCGGCCCGGATTTTTCTGAGCCCTGCTTCTCTCAGTGTTATCATCCCTTCCTGGACGGCCACCTTTCTGAGCTGGTCTTCCGATACCTGGGCGCTGATGGCCTTGGCCACATCATCGGTGACTTCCATTAATTCATAAAGTCCGACCCGGCCCTTATGTCCGGTTCCGTTGCAATGGCTGCATCCCTTGGGGCCATATATCTTGAGATCCTGGATTTCATCCTTGGAAAACCCCTGGAATTCAAGATCCTTGGGATTATATCCGGTTACGATCTGTTTGCACTCGGGACAAAGCCTTCGGGCAAGGCGTTGGGACAAGACCAGGGTCACGGCAGAGGCCAGCATATACGCCGGAATGCCGATGTCAATCAAACGCCCGATGGTTGACGGACAATCATTGGTATGAAGGGTGGCGAACACCAAATGACCGGTCATGGCGGCTTTTATGGCGATTTCAGCGGTTTCAAAATCCCGGATTTCACCCACCATGATAATATCCGGGTCCTGCCGAAGGAAAGCCTTCAATGCCGCCGCAAAGGTCATGCCGATTTCCTGTTTCACAGGCACCTGGTTAATGCCTTTAAAATTGAATTCCACCGGGTCTTCAGCCGTCAATATCTTGATGTCATCTTTATTTAAACGGTTCAATATGGAATAAAGCGTGGTGGTTTTTCCGCTGCCTGTGGGGCCGGTCACCAGAATCAGCCCATAGGGTCTGGAAATACACCGTTTCAGACTTTCAAAGGTGGCAGGTTCAAATCCCAGCTTGGTCAGATCAATGCTCAGGGCGCTTTGATCCAGGATACGCATGACAATGCTCTCGCCAAATAGTGTCGGCAGGGTGGATACCCTGAAATCAATGGATTTTTTCTTCCCTAATCTGAGTTTTATTCTGCCGTCCTGGGGAACTCTTCTTTCGGCAATATCGAGCTGGGCCAGGATTTTGATACGGGAAATGACCGCATTTTTTATGCTGAGGGGTAGATTCATGGCCTTATACATGCTGCCGTCAAGCCTGTACCTGACCTGGAAAGTTTTTTCAAAGGGTTCTATATGAATATCACTGACCCCGTCATTAATGGCTTTGGTCAAGATACCGTTCACAAGCTTGATAATCGGGGCATCGGAAGCCATGAACTCGTCACGGCCCATATCTGCGTCTGTCGCACCGACCTCAAGCTCTTCGGCCGCCTCAGACACCAGGCTACCGAAATCCTCCACTGAAGTGACGGGTTCATTACTATCAGCGTCTTCCTCAAACCGAAGAAAACTTTTATACTCATCGTCACTGATTTTATAAAAATCACGAAACGCCTGAATCAAATCATGTTCTGTTGATACAAAAACCTTAACCGTCTTTCCGGTTTTCTTTTGAAGTTCCTCTACGATGCTTGTATCGGTGGGCTCGACCATGGTAATGGTCAATTCCGTCCCATTCAATTCAAGGGGGAAAGCCATGGCGGGTTTGACCGTTTCATAGGGAAAAAGTTTTAACAATTTGGGATCAGGTTTGATATCCGAACGTCTAATGACCTGATAATTATAAAGACGGCCCAGCACATTGACGATGGTATCCGGATCAATATAGCCTCTGCTGAGAAGAATTCCACTGAGTCTTTCATTGGTCTTCTTTTGGATTGCCAAGGCTTCATCCAATTGCATGCTTGTAATCTGGCCCTCTTTGGAAAGGATCTCACCGATTTTGGTTTTTCCTGCTCCGGATTGATCTTTGATGGTGGATTTCAAGCTGGATGTTTTTTGCATTTCTATTCCTTAATTGTCTTTTCGGGTTCTGTATATTCTGATGCCGCCGGCTAAAATCAGAAACACCCCGAGGATATAAAAACATAGCTTAACAAGTAACAATTTCTGCCTAAAAAATTCAATGGTTTCAATTTGCGGCATGACCTGGGGAATTCTGTAAAAGACCCCGAGACCAACGGCAATCAAAACAATACCATAATAAAAACGAAATTTTTTTTTGTCCATCTTAAAATATTACCTTTCAACCTCTTCTATCTGGTGATTATAATCAGTGTCCATCTTTTCAAACAGCTCCATCTGGATTTCAAGTTCTTCAAATAAGGTTTCATTCAGGGTTTGAAGTCCTGCCAATTCTTTTGCAAGGGTCTGTATTTTCTGACTGTCCTTTTTCTCTGAAGCTTCGAGAAGAAGTGCATTGGTTCTGGAAATGGCGCGCTCATTTTTCTCAATATCGGATTCAAGATGCTGGATTTTCTGTTTAACGGGCTTGATATCCCTGGATTTCCGGGCAATAATTTCGGATTTTTTCTGGCGAAGTTCTTTCTTTGAGAGGACGGGCGCTTTTATTTTTTTTTCAACCATAATACCTTCCTCGTCCCATCCTTCTTTTTCCAGAAATTCCGGGTAGGTTCCTTCAAAGACATGGACACGGTCATTTTTAAAGACGACCAGTCTGTTTGCCAGGGAATGGAGGAACATTTCATTATGGGTCACAATGATCAATGCTCCCTCAAAATTATCAAGGGCCGACATAAATGCATCGCAGGATTCAATATCCAGATGATTGCTGGGCTCGTCCAGCAGCAGCAGATTCAAAGGGGTCATGAGCATTTTCCCAAGCATCACTCTTGATTTCTCGCCACCGGACAGAATGGCTATCTTTTTGAGTGCCAGATCTTTTTCAAACATCATGGCGCCACAAATATTCCTGGCGGTCTGACGATCTGAATCAGGTGAAGACCGGGTCAATTCATCTTCAACCGTAAATTCATCATTCAAGGATTGTACATTGGTCTGTTCAAAATACCCCAATTCCACACCCGGGTTGATTTTAATACTGCCTTGGATCGGGGGAAGATTGCCGCTGATGAGTTTTAAAAAAGTGGTTTTGCCTTTTCCGTTTTTACCAATAATGGCAATACGGTCCTCCGGATAAACCGTCAAAGAAATATTATCCACCAGAAGTTGGGTTTTTCCCCAGCCAAAAGACAGGTTTTGAATCTGCATGACCTGTTTTCCGGGAAAGGGCAGGTAATTAAAACCGAATTCAAGGTTTTTCAATTTCTGGAGTTTTTCTTTTGATCCGGTTTTCTCAAGGGTTTTAATCCGTGACTGCACCATATTGGCAAGCCGGGCCTTTGCACGGAATCTTGAGATGAAGAGTTCAATTTCTTTCTTTTTCTTTTCTTCATTCAGCCTTGTCTTTTCATAGACTTCTTCATCCTGGGCAATCTGAAGATAATATTTGGAAGTGTCTCCTTTGATTTTTTTTATTTTCTGCCGGTGGATCCCGGCAATATGGGTGACAACATTGTCCATGAAACTTCGGTCGTGGGTCACCAGCAAAACTTCCCTTGGCCATGCGATCAGAAATTGTGAAATCCACCGGATGGAGGTGATATCCAGATAGTTGGTGGGCTCATCCAGGATGAGAAGATCAGGCTCTGAAACCAATACTTTGGTCAGATTCAATCTGACTTGGAATCCTCCGGAAAATTCATTCGGGTCCCTGGAAAAATCCTTTTCAGTAAACCCCAGCCCGGCAAGAATTTTTTCCGCCTTCCAGTGGTTGTCTTTCTCGTGGTCCAGAAGCCCCAATATGGCTTCATCAAGAACACGGGATTTTGAGAAACTGATTTTTTGAGATAAAATCCCGATGCGATACCCGGATGGACAGGAAACGGTTCCCTCATCGGCATGGTCGTTTCCGGAAATGATATTCAACAATGTGGTTTTGCCGTGACCATTCCGGCCGACAAGCCCTACCCTTTCTCCCGGGTTTATCTGGAATCCTGTGTCGTCCAGAAGTATTTGGTCACCAAAACTTTTTGAAATGCACTCAATATTCAGCATCTTTTCATTCTGCCGGTTTTCCCTGGTCTCTATATTTTTTCGGCATCATATCACTGTCTCGAAATTTTTTAAACCTAAGAATACCGGAAGATAGATTTTTTAAGACCGATAGCCAACCGGAAAAAATGAATTGTTAAAAAACCGGCCGATTAGGGGATAAATTTGAGGTTTAGTCAATATCAACCCAGTACTGTGACCATTTACATCTTTCTTTGTAAGGGAATCGGAAAAGTTCTGTGGCAAGAATGGAAAAATCTTTATCCCGGATGGTATAATAGGACACCTGTTCTTTTTCAAGGAGTTTTGTAATGCCGACGGCGACATAAAGGGTCACAGATTGATTATCGACAAAACACTGAACCGCTCCTGTAACAATCTGGAGATCAGATTCCATTTGAACATCAAACAGATCGATCATTGTTATTTTAAACGGTTTCCCGTTAAAGGGATTCATTGCCTCGGTTCTTGTCAGTTCACAGGTGATAAAATTTTTAAAACTCATTTCCATTTCACTGAAGTCAGAATCGTCTGCATAAGAATTCCAGGGGAAAAATACAATCGTAAACATCAAAAATAATAGGGCCGGTATGGGTTTTATAGGTTTAAGCATTCTTTTTTATTAAAGTCTCAATGGTTTTCTGCAAATCCCTCAATATGACTGATTTGATATGGATAGAACCATACCCGGAGAATTTTTTAGTAAGAGAATTCGCTACGGATTCATTATTATACCCGGTATCCAGAAGAACCGGGATGGATGGGTTAAATATAACCACCTGCTCGACAAACCGGTCCGGCGACATTCCTATGGTATCAAAATGGATGATCACCAGCTTGAATTTTTGGGGTTGTAATTTAAACACCTCCAGGGCCGAAGAGGCGTCGTTAAAAACATCGGCCTGGTAGGACATTTTTTCTACAATGGATTGAACAAGCTGTATTCTTCTTTCATCCGGATCAACGACCAATATATGGTTATCCCCTTCCAGGGTGACCCCCAAAGGAGAAATATCGTTATCCGCCCATTTGTCTCCATTAAAGGGATGGACTGCTTTTATATCGATATCATAGGCCTTTGCTGTAATAAATTCGTCTATATTTTCATCTGAAATTTTTATCATGAATTTTTTATCTTGAGAAATATAATGTCGCAGCCATTTCCGATAATTGTAATCCTCTCCTTTGAGGATCAGCAATTTTGGTCCCACACTGGAATTGACCTGAAAAGATTGATAGATCAAAGGTTCATTTGAAAATTCCACCAGGGTTTCTCTGTAGTTTTCTTCGATGACATCCACCTGAAAATCCCTTGCAAAACAAGGTGCAATGATAATGAACAGCCAAAGAAAGGGAACAAGGATTATTTTCATCGATCATCTCATATTAAATTCATTATTATAAACAAGCCTATCGACAGATTATATAAAACCTTAATACCTCAAAGCACGCTGATTGCAACCAAAAGCAAAGCCAAAGAAATAACACCGGTAAGGATCAATGCTTTTTTATGGTCGTTTTCTCTTCTTCCGCGGAATTTTCTGAGAAAAAGTCCTCCCAGACAGATCAAAATTCCAATGCTGACACTATAAATGAGATAGTAAAGATATTCAAGATCCCATGTTGTTCTCAGGTTCAATTTGTAGAATCGGTCAAACAGGGTTTCAAACTCCGGCCGGGCCCGATGAAAAATCAGCAGAATCCCCAGCAGTAAAATTCCTGCCAGTATATTCAGATAAAACAGCAATTTTGCCCAGAAATCAATTTTTTTTCTTCTATCCAAACAAAACTCCGAATAATATATTTTTTTTTTATTGTTTATATATTATGCTTTTAGCATGGATTCCATAGCGCTTACAAAGAAAGAATTTAATGATCTGACAAATCTTGTTTATGCAGCATCGGGCATAAATCTCCATGAGGGAAAAGCCGAGCTTTTAAAATCAAAAATAGCCAAACGCATGCGCATGACCCACAAATCTTTAAAGGATTATCTCTCCTTTCTGTATGCCGACGAAAAGGAATTGATTGATTTTATCGACACCGTCACCACAAATCATTCTTTTTTTTTCAGGGAAAACAGGAGCATCGAATATATTATTCAGCAATTCAGCCTGAACCCGGAAAAAGAAAAAAAGGAATTTAAAATCTGGTGCGCCGCCTGCTCAACAGGAGATGAACCCTATTCTGTGGCTGTCCAGCTTAAGGATCTGGGGCTTTCTTTTTCCATCCTTGCAACGGATATCTCCCATTCGGTTCTTGAAACGGCAGAAAGGGGAATATACCGGATGGACAAACTGCAAAATGTTCCTCTTCCCCTCCTGCACCGTTTTTTTCAAAAAGGGACAGGAAAATACAAAGGCCAAATCAAAGTCAAAAATGAAATCTCCAAACATATTATATTTAAGAAATTTAACCTGATTTCAGATTCAGCACCCCAAATAATGTTTGATGCCGTCTTATGCCGGAATGTCATGATTTATTTTGATTTCCGGACCAGTGAGAAGGTCATTCACAAGCTATACCATACCCTTGCCCACAAGGGATATTTTGCCATAGGCAATGCAGAAAGTCTGATGAATATGAAGCACAATTTTACACCCGTAAAAAAGATACCAAGTCTCTATATAAAATAAAAAAAGGAGAACCCCATGGGACATCAGGACAAAGGACATTTTGCAGCAAAGCATAAGGGCCATAAGATTAATGAAACCATTGCCGATAGAATAAGGGCCATGGCTGTTAATGATGCCGTCACCTGTGCGTCGGCCCATAGAATTTCAAAAGAATTGAATATTCCCCCATCTGACATCGGTATCCAGATTGATCTATTGGAATTCAAGATAACGGAATGTCAGCTTGGCTTATTTGGCTACGGCAATGGGAGAAAAAAGATCAATCCGGAAATAGAAATTTCTCCCGATTTAGATGACAAACTGAAAAAGGCTGCTGCCGACGGAAGGATTTCTTGTCTGGCATGCTGGGATATTGCAGGCCAACTGAAACTGAAAAGGATTGACGTGGGCTCTGCTTGTGAGAAAAGGAACATCCGGATAAGACCCTGTCAACTGGGTTCTTTCTAGATTTTTTTATTGACCATGGTTGTGGGCACGGGAAAAATAAAATTCAGGTTATTTGATACGGATTCCCTGAAGGGGAAACGGAAAATTGTCAAATCGGTCATTCAGCGGATAAGGAACAATTTTAATATTTCGGTTGCCGAGACAGATTTTAATGATAGCCATGATTCGCTGGAAATCGGGTTTTCAATGACCGGGAATGATTCACGGGTAATGAACTCAAAACTGGATAAAGTTATTAATTTTGCAGATGAATTAGGACTTGCCGTGATTGTGGATAGTCGGATTGAAATCATTCACGTATAAGAAGTTTCTTTTTTGTTTTTGCTTTTCTTCTTTGCTTTTGCTTTTTAATCTTATTCATTTTTTCAAGTTCTTTGTCCTTATTTCCGGTCATTGCTGCTTCAATCAAGTCTATCAGTCTTCTTAATGCCAAAAACCGGTTTAAACTCTGGGACCTTGCTTCCCCGCATTTCACCGACAATTGGCTTATTTTATGTTTAAGGAATACGGCAGATGAGGTTTTATTGATTTTTTGCCCTCCCCTGCCCGAGGATTTGATGAATTTTTCTTCAATATCTTCTTTTCTAATGCCCAGATCCGACATCCGTTTTTCCAGTTCTGAAATTTTTTCTC
>JAABTB010000050.1 GCA_011390085.1 Desulfobacula sp. | reverse complement strand
TTTCTCTGCTTGGACCCATGATTTAAGATTTACTATTGTTTTACCCGTTCCCCTTGTAAAGCCGGTAGAGGACTTTCACCTTCAATTCGCTCAGACTGGTTATCATGAACCTGAGTAGCGCCATGCCTGGCGCACAACAAAAAGGGGCAGCGCCTGGCGCTGCCCCTCTGCATTTTTTGGTAGCGGGGGAAGGATTTGAACCAACGACCTTCGGGTTATGAGCCCGACGAGCTACCAGACTGCTCCACCCCGCATCAACATGGAGCAATATATAGAACCGGCCCTTATCTGTCAAGGATTTTCTTTTTTGGGAAGGAACGAATCGGCCAGGGCCTCTCTCAGTTCATGGATGGACGCGGTGGCCGTACCCACCTTGGCCACCACAATGCCGGCGGCTTCATTGGCCACCCGGGCACTGTCCCTGAAGCTTGCGCCCACGGCAAGGCCGAGCCCCAGGAGGGCAATCACCGTATCCCCGGCGCCGGACACATCAAAGACCTGGCGGGCTTTGGAGGCGATGGCATAGGGTTCTTCTCCGCTTTCA
>JAABTB010000483.1 GCA_011390085.1 Desulfobacula sp. | reverse complement strand
AATGTTTCATTAAGGTTTTATTTCCTTGGTTAAGAGGCCCTTTCCGCCCTTTCCAATGCGGAATAAGCTGGGTTCCCCGGCTAATCCCTCCCGCGTCTGGGTGAATAAAAAAATAAAAATCAAGAGGATGTAATTCAAATAACCTTTGTTTTGGTCCATTTGACCCGGTCCTTTCAATAGGTTTTGTAAAAGGTCGAAAACAAGGGCGATAGAATTTTATAAGACGATATCAGAATAGAAGAAAAGAAAGGCTAAATCAATACAAATTTTACAGCACCCGGGTGACGATATCTTTGGTCATGACCTTGAGTGAGGCCCGGACGCCAACCGCTGTGCTTTCCGGTCAAACCGTGAAATAAAATCACATCGCCGGCACAAGGGTTCAGCGAGCTCTCCTTTATTAAAATGGAGGACCATGTTTTTCGCCCGTGGCAAGGCAAGGATGTCTTCAAGGGGAGTGATCAAACAATTGCCCAGCACCATCTCGCCATTGCCGTCCATGCAGCAGGGGACGACATCTCCGTTGGCCAGGATCCCGCAATGGCTGCTGAGGCCGTAGCAATACCCTTTTTCGCTGCGGACCGGATGAGTCAGGCAAGGCCATTGAAATTGAGTGTCAAAATGCAGATAGATTCTGTTTTGAATGCGAAAGCTTTTTTTCCATTGAATCTTTATTTTATGGTCATCAAAATTGAATAGAGATTTGAAAAACAGGAAAGCCGGGGATTTTTCAAGGTCATGATAATTCCAGAACCGAAGATTGATATAGAGGTCCGGCCGGAGGATTTGGGTCTCGTTGCAAAAATCACGGATCCGGGTCAAAATGTCTTGGCAGTCCAGGGAAAAAGGAAGTGAATCCAGAGCATGGACCGATATATTGACCTGTTGGATTGAATTTCGTTCCAGGATTTTTTTTTGTTTTTTATGGAGCAGGGTTGCATTGGTGGTGATCTGAACCGGAATATCCCATAGGGTAAAAAGATCGCATATGGCATCAAATTCCGGGTGAAACAAAGGTTCCCCCAGCACATGCAGGCAGACCGAAGAGGCAAGCCGTTTGATCTGGGGAATAATTTGAAGAATCTGATCTTTTGCCATTGTCCGGGGAGGGCGCCGGGGTACAAGGCAAAAAGGGCAGGAAAGATTGCAGATATTACCGATTTCAAGATAAATTTTTCCGAGCTTGGCCATAGGTCCTTCCAAAAAACAAAAGGCTCTTTGCATGTATGCCGAGAGCCTTGTCGCTGTGTGGTGCCCAGGGACAGAATTGAACTGCCGACACGGGGATTTTCAGTCCCCTGCTCTACCGACTGAGCTACCTGGGCCCAAACAACAGAAGGCTTTATATGCTTTTTGCCTGTTGATGTCAAGAAAAAATATTTCGAGGGAAAATTGAATTCACATGTCCCCGAAAATATGTTGGATCAGGGTGCAGCTTGCAATGGAAGCGGTTTCGGCTCTGAGGATTCTGGGGCCCAGGGAGCAGGAGACGAAGCCTTTTTGCTGAGCCAGATCAATCTCATTGTCTGAAAATCCGCCTTCAGGTCCGATGAGGATAAAAATCCGGTCGGCATCGTCTTTCCTTTGCAAGGTGGCAAGCTTTGCAGATGCCTTTTCCCAGAAGGCCAGCTTTAAATCGGAAGCTTCGGGAAGGGTTAAAGCTGTTTCAAAGTCCAGGGGCCGGCAGATCTCCGGAAGCCTGCTTCTCCGGCATTGTTTTAAAGATTCTCTGGCAATGGATTCCCAACGTTCCACTCGTTTTCCCATCCTTTTGGCATCAGGGCTTGGAATGGACCGTTCGGAAAAAAAAGGAACCCATTTTCTGATTCCGAGCTGGGTTACATATTTGATAACCATATCCATTTTATTGTCCTTGAGCATACCGGAACAAAGCGTGATATGAATCAAAGACTCCGTTGCCGAGCTCAACTCTTCAAGAATCTCCAATTCGACCCGGTCAACGGAAGCGGCCGTTATTCTGGCTGAAAAATCTTTTCCAAGGCCATTGGAGATTTCAAGGGAAGCTCCTTTTTTCAGGCGCAATACCTTGACCACATGTCTGGCATCCTGGCCGCTTATGGTTCCATTTGAAGGAGCTTGAAGGATATCTGGGAGGATAAATTTCTGCATACCCGAC
>JAABTB010000482.1 GCA_011390085.1 Desulfobacula sp. | reverse complement strand
CCCCGGAATTTTATGCTTCTTTTACCTTGAATTTTCCCTCGCTTCTCGCCTCCATGGAAATGATCCACGAATGCCGGCCCGAGCGGATGATCATTTCAACGCCCGGACCCGTGGGCATGCTGGGAATGATCATGGGCAATCTCATGGGCCTGGAATGCATTTCCGTTTATCATACGGATTTTGCGGCCCAGGCCGACTGGGTTTTTAAGGATGCCGATCTGACCGGGATGATCCGATTTCTCATCAACCGGTTCTATTCCTTTTCAACCCGGATCAAGGTGCCGACCCGGGAATATATCCGTATCCTGGAAGACCAGGGCCACGACCCTGACAAAATGAGTCTGTTCCGGCGGGGAATGGTTTTCACTCCCCTTATTCCCAACCCTGCCGGGAAAAAACGGCTCATGAATGAAAAGGGAATCCAAAGGGGAACCACCCTTTTGTGGGCCGGAAGGATGAGCCCTGATAAAAACATTGAATTCCTGCTGGAGGTCTACCACGGGGCCCGGCGAGCCATTCCGGAATTGAACCTCATTCTTTGCGGTGACGGGCCTGCGCTGGACCTCTACCGGATCCAATGCAGCGCCCATGAGCGGATCCATTTCACTGGGATGGTGGACCCTGCGGAACTCCTGCAATATTATGAAATAGCGGATCTGTTTGTCTTTCCCAGCACAACGGATACCTTTGGCATGGTGATTCTTGAGGCCCAGTCCCGGGGGCTTCCCGTTCTTGTCACCGATGTGGGAGGGCCCCAGGAAATTATTGAAGCCGGCAGGACCGGCCATGTGTTGAGCCTGTCTGATAAAAAAGTCTGGGTAGAAAAGATAGAAGAGATGCATCTTTTGAAAACGGAGCGGCCCAATGAATTCGCCATGATGCGGGCCGCCTGCCGAAACCATATCATGGAAAGATATTCCTGGGATGAGGCCTTTGACGATCTCCTGGGAGAAAGGTTTTCAAAGCCCGGCATCAAGCAGGACAATGGGTTGGGCCATATCCTCATGGATTATGGGGACGAACCGATAAAAGGCGTTGCCTGAAAGGAGAAACACCATGAAAATTCTATACGGCATCCAGGGAACCGGGAACGGCCATGTGAGCCGGGCCACCCAGATCATCGGCCGGCTTAAAAACCGGGGCTCCGAGGTGGATGTGATGTTCAGCGGCTGCACCGAGGACAAGGCCTATGATACCTCCATCATCAAAGCACCGGGGTTTTACAAAGGATTCACCTTTTCCGTGAAAAACGGCCGGATCAGGCTCTTCAACACCCTGAAGCATCTTTCCCCGGGCCAATTCTTCAAGGATGTGGCCCGGTTTGATGCCAGGGACTATGATCTGGTGATCACGGATTTTGAACCCGTCAGCGCATGGATCGCCCGGAAAATCAAGCGGCCCTGTATCGGTATCGGCCACCAGTATGCTTTTTTGCATGATATTCCCATGGACCGGTCCAATCCCTTGTCCAAATGGATCATCCAATATTTTGCACCGGCCGATTTCGCCATCGGCATGCACTGGCACCATTTTGGCCGGCCCATTGTCCCCCCGGTGATTCCCGCCGGCATAACCCCTTCGGATACGGTGGACGAGTCCCTGATCCTGGTCTATCTCCCCTTTGAGGGCAGGGATCAGATCCGGGACCTGCTTCTTCCCTTTAAACGTTTCAGGTTTGCCGTCTATGCCCGGAACCGGGGAGAAGAACCGGCCGAAGAAGGCCACATCCAATGGCATCCCTTTTCAAAAACCTTATTTCACAGGGATCTGGCCCAATGCGCAGGCGTGATCTCCAATGCCGGGTTTGAACTGCCCAGCGAAGCCCTGTCCCTGGGGAAAAAAATCCTGGTAAAACCCTTGAAAGGCCAGTTCGAACAAATTTCCAATGCCATGGCCTTAAACCTGCTGAACCTGGGGGTCACCATGGCGTCCCTGGACAAACACTGTGTTGAAAAATGGCTGTCCCAAACCTCGACCGTACAACGGAAATACCCGGATGTGGCGGATCATATTGCAGAGTGGGTCATGGCGGGAAATTTTACCTCCACAGCCCGGCTGGTGAAGGAAACCTGGCAAGAGGCAGCCTGATGTCAGACCTCTTTGTCCGAACCTTTATATAGTGTGTGCATATCGACTCCTTTTAATGCATG
>JAABTB010000481.1 GCA_011390085.1 Desulfobacula sp. | reverse complement strand
TTCTTGAAAGTGAAGACATCAAATGGACCATGAATGCCTTGACCTGTTTTGGAGCCCAAATTGACCGGGTCAACGATGGGCGGTTCCAAGTCACCGGCTTTGGAGGGACCCTCAAGCCCTGTGAAAAAGAAATCTATCTCGGCAACTCGGGAACGTCCATGCGTCTTCTTGCAGGAATTGCAGCCCTGGGAACCACGGAATATGTCCTGACAGGGGACAAAAGAATGTGTGAACGTCCCATGGTTGAATTGCTGAATGCACTGAAGCTTCTCGGTATCCATGCCACCTCACAAAACAGGCAGGGAACTCCGCCAGTCCGTATCTGTGGCGGGAACCGTCAGGGCGGCACAGTCACCCTGGATTGTTCAAAAAGCAGCCAGTATCTGTCTTCCCTTTTAATGATGGGGGCTTTTATGGCAAAAGGACTTGAGATCAGCCTTGAGGGTCCGCCGGTCTCCTCCCCGTATATTGATTTAACCCTGGATATCATGAAAAAATTTAAGGTTGAGGCCCATCGCATTCATCCCTGTCTGTACCGGGTGCTTGGACAACAATCCTATTCCCCGGGTGATTTCTTTGTGGAACCCGATCTTTCCAATGCCGGTTATTTCTGGGCCCTGGGGGCCATTACCGGACGGATGATTTCGGTAAAGAATATCAGCAGGGATTCTCTACAAGGCGATCTAAAGCAGGTCAAAATTTTGGAGCAGATGGGATGTAGGATTAAGATCGAAGAAAATGAAATCGGGGTTTGCGGGGCAGAACTGACCGGGATTGATGTGGATATGTCGGATACGCCGGATGCGGTTCCGGCCATTGCCGTTGTGGCCGGTTTTGCCAAGGGGAGAACGCGGATTCAGAATATCAGGCATCTCCGGGAAAAAGAATGTGACCGGATGGATGCCGTTTCTTCTCAGCTTTTAAAAATGGGAATCAGAGTGAAACAGGGAGATGATTTTCTGGAAATTACGGGGGGGCACCCCAAAGGGGCCAGGATTGAAACCTTTAATGACCACCGGATTGCCATGGCCTTTTCCATGCCGGGGCTTATGATACCGGGCATGGAAATTGAAAATGAAACCTGTGTTGAAAAATCCTTCCCAAATTACTGGGAAATATTTGATGCCTTGTAAACGATGAACATTTATTTAATCGGATACCGGTGTACCGGAAAAACAACCATTGGTAAAATCCTTTCCGAGCGGCTTCACCATGATTTTTTGGATATGGATCAGACCATTGAACAGCAAACCGGATCAACCATTTCCGATCTTGTCCGGACCCATGGATGGGCGTATTTCCGGCAGGTTGAAAAAGAAACCCTTTTAAAGACTCGGGAAATAAAAGATACGGTGGTATCCACCGGCGGCGGTATTGTAACAGACCCGGAAAACCTGATTTTTTTGAACAAGAACGGATTTACCATATGGCTTGATGTCGATATGGAAATGATCTTGTCACGATTACACTCAGATCCTTCCACCTGGTCTTCCCGGCCGTCCCTGACGGATAAAAACCTGATAGACGAAACAGAGGAATTGCTGAGTCTGCGCAGGCCCTTGTATGCAAAGGCCGCCCATTTAAAAATAGAAACAGGCTTGCGTACTCCAGAAGAAATTCTAACCCTCATTGAAAGGAGGTTGCCCTGATGCCAGGCTCCAGTTTTGGTAAGGCCTTCAATATCACGACCTTTGGAGAATCCCATGGGAAGGGGATCGGTGTCGTCATTCAAGGCTGCCCCCCAGGGCTTGATCTGGATGAAAAGATCCTGCAGAAAGCCCTTGACCGAAGAAAACCAGGGCAGGGAGGGGTGTCCGGCACAACTAGAAAAGAACCGGATTGTCCCATTCTGATATCGGGTGTATTCAAAGGCAAGACCACTGGAACGCCTATTATGATTCTGATTGAAAACAAGGATGCAAGATCCAAGGCCTATGATTCCATAGCCGGTCTTTTTCGGCCGGGCCATGGAGATTATACCTATCATGCAAAATACGGTGTCCGGGATTACCGGGGCGGGGGAAGAGCCTCGGCCCGTGAAACGGCGGCAAGGGTGGCCGCAGGAGCCGTTGCCCAGGTTATTCTGGACCAGCAGGGAATCCGGATTCAGAGCTATACCCTTGAACTGGGCAATATCAGGGCGGTTTTGACAG
>JAABTB010000480.1 GCA_011390085.1 Desulfobacula sp. | reverse complement strand
GGCTGCCGATGATTATCCGGAATTGACCGAGGCCCTGGAAAAGTTGAAATTGAACGATGCCGCGCTGATCTACGAGAAAGACAGTTCCGCCGCCCTCGGGTTTGGATACCGGTGCGGATTTCTGGGACTCCTTCATCTTGAAGTGGTCCAGGAAAGGCTGGAAAGGGAGTATGATGTATCCTTGATTCTCACATCCCCTTCGGTCCAGTATGAAATTACCTATACCGACGGTACTGTGAAAATTATTGATAACCCGGTTCAATATCCTGATCCTTCAGAGATTTTAAAGGTCAGGGAACCGTTCATTAATGCATCCATTATCGTGCCGGATAAATATATGGGCAATGTCATGCAGCTCTGTCATGAATTCAGGGGGGTCAGCAAAAATTACCAGTATCTCACCAGCAACCGCATGGAGATGAAATTTGAACTGCCCCTGGCAGAAGTCGTGTATGAGTTTTATGACCGCCTGAAAAGCGTTACCCAGGGGTATGGTTCCTTTGATTATGTTGTCGCCGGATACCAGGAAACCAACCTGGTCAAACTGGATTTTCTCATTAACGGGGAAAGGGTGGATGCCTTATCCCAGCTCATCCACCGGGATAAGGCCGAAACAAGGGCCAGAGTCGCCTGCAAAAAATTGAGGGAGGAAATCCCCCGTCAGCAATTCAAGATCCCCATTCAAGGCGCCATCGGCGGTAAGATTATTTCCAGGGAAACCATCTCCGCTTTTAGAAAAGATGTGACGGCCAAATGTTACGGTGGTGATATCTCAAGAAAAAGAAAACTTCTGGAAAAACAGAAAAAAGGGAAAAAGCGGATGAAGATGGTGGGCTCTGTTGAAATCCCACAGTCAGCCTTTCTTTCCGTATTAAAAAATGAATAATAGCGAAGGAAATTCAGACAAACCTGGATGGTTTTTCAGTAAAACGGGATGACACGGTATTTATCGTCAGATGAAAATTATAAAGGGGGTTGCCTATGACCTATGATTGTATCAAATTTGAAAAAACAGACAAAATCGGGATCATCCGCTTGAATCGGCCAAAGGTTTTGAATGCCATGAACCGACAACTCTGGGATGAACTCAGAGATGCCTTTGATCGTTCAAAAAAGGACAATGATATCCATGTACTTCTGATAACAGGAGAGGGCAGGGCATTTTCAACCGGGGCAGACCTTAAGGATTCTAAAGGCAGAACGATGGAAGACTACAGGATTTACCTTGAATCTTTACAGGAAGTGTCCAAAATGATCATTCGGTTTGAAAAGCCGACCATTGCCGCCATCAATGGATATGCCCTGGGATCGGGATATGAACTGGCCCTTGCCTGTGATATCCGGATTGCAGCCCGTGAGGCCTTTATCGGGTCTCCTGAGGCAAAAGTGATTTCATCGGTCACGGGAGGTGCCCTGCGTCTTATCCAGGACCTTGTGGGCCCTGGAAGGGCAAGGGAACTTCTTTTCACGGCAGAGACCATAACCGGGGAAGAAGCCTTTAGAATAGGCCTTGTAAACAAAGTCGTCCCCTTGGAAGGATTGATGGATGAAGCCATGATGATGGCCCAAAAAATAGCTGCCAATTCCTCATTTTCCATCAAATTGATCAAAAAAGGCTTGCTCATGGCCCAGGGGGAGTCGAGTCTTGAAGCTTTGATGGATTATGAACTTGAAGCCTGCCTTGCTTGTGTTTCCACTAAGGAAAGGGAAATTTCTCTAAAAGAATTTGAAAACCGAAAATATTAAAGGAATTCATTATGCTGGATAAAGTTCTCAATGCAAGGTCCGTTGCCGTTATTGGTGCATCAAAAAACAAAACCAAACGAGGCTTTCAAGCCATTAAAACCCTTCTGGCAGAAGAATATGAAGGGAAAATTTTCCCTGTAAACCCCAAGGAAGAGACTATCCTGGGGATTGAGTGTTATAAGGATATTCTGGACATTCCGGGTGATGTTGATCTTGCCTTGATCACCACCCCTGCCAAAACAATTCCCGGGATTTTAAAAAAATGCGGAGAAAAAAAAATAGCCGGGGCCGTCATTATTGCCGGCGGTTTCAGGGAACTCGGAGAAAAAGGCAAAGAGTTGGAGTTACAGGCAATTGCCGTTGCAAAGGAAGGCGGAGTCCGGTTGATAGGACCGAATACCTCCGGGA
>JAABTB010000479.1 GCA_011390085.1 Desulfobacula sp. | reverse complement strand
CCGACCTGGCCCTGCCCCTCCTGGCCCTGGACGCCCTGGTGGGGATTGAAGGCCCCAAGGGACAAAGGACCCTGGATCTGACGGAATTTTTCATGGGCCCCCATTGCACCGCTTTGGAACCCGCAGAACTCCTGGTTGAAATCCGGATACCCCGGATACGGGAAGATTGCGGAACCCATTTCACAAAACTGACCCGCCAGCACACAGCCGTTGATATGGCCGTTGTCAACGTGGCCACCCGTCTTTGCCTGAAGAACGGCATCTGCACATCGGCGAGGATTGCCCTGGGGTCTGTGGGGCCTGTTCCCTTCCGGGCGAAAAAGGCCGAGGCCCTGCTTGAAACCAGGGCCTTGGATCAGGATGCCCTGGCGGCGGCGGCCCTCATGGCGGTCGAAGAAGCCTCCCCCATAGACGATATCCGGGCCTCAGCCGCCTATAGACGAGAGATGATTCCCGTCCTGGTCCGGGACTCTCTGGAAAAAAGCCTGGCCAAAATCCAGGCCCAAGCCCGGACCAAAGCCCGGAAAAGGAGCGCTACATGATTCCCGTCACTATCCATATCAATGGGGAACCGCATGATATTCTGGTAGAACCCGGGGAACGGCTCCTGGACACCCTCAGGGACCGGTTGGGCCTGACCGGCACCAAGGAAGGCTGCGGTGAAGGCCAATGCGGGGCCTGCACCGTCAACCTCAACGGAAAGGCCGTGCTCTCCTGCCTCATGCTGACGGTCCAGGCCGACGGCGCCCGGGTCCAGACCATTGAAGGGCTTCAAACCGGGCTTGACCTTCACCCCCTTCAAACCGCCTTTCTTGACGAAGCCGCCGTCCAGTGCGGCTATTGCACACCCGGCATGATCATGGCCGGCCATGCCCTGATCAAAGACCATCCTGATCCGGATGAGGCCCGGGTGAAAGCCTGTCTTGCCAACACCCTCTGCCGGTGCACCGGCTATGAAAAACCGGTCCGGGCCATCCTTAAAGCGGCGGGAAAAATGCAGGGGACCCGCCATGACTGATGCCCTTAGCTTCATTGGAAAATCCGTTCAGCGCATAGACGGGGTGGACAAGGTCACGGGCAGGGCCAGATACGCCCCTGACCTGAAGATGGAAAACCTGCTCCATGCAGGTCTCATCCGCAGCCCCCACGCCCATGCCAGAGTGGTCCGTATCCATGCCGAAGAAGCCCTGAAACTGCCCGGTGTCAAAGCCGCGGCCACGATATTGGAAGTCCCCAGGGTGATTCAATACTGGTTTTTTCTCAGGACGGAGAAAAAGAAAAAGGAAATCTTTCTCCGGGATGACATTGTCCGTTTCATCGGAGACCCGGTGATGGCCCTTGCCGCCAGGGATGAAAAAACCCTTGAACAGGCCCTGGCCCTTGTCAAGGTGGACTATGAACCCCTGAAAGCCATCCATGACCCCCGGCAGGCCCTGACGGAAACCGAGGTGAGCATCCATAAAAAAGGCAATATCGCCTTAAGGGTCCAAAAGGAATTCGGCAATGTTGAGCAGGGGTTCGAGGCCTCGGCCGTCATTGTTGAAAACACCTACCATACCTCAAAGCAGAAACATGCAAGCCTTGAGCCCATCGGCACCTGCATTGCGGACTTTGATCCCGGCGGCAGGCTCACGGTCCATTCCTCCACCCAGCTTCCCCACTGGGCCCGGCACTACCTGGCCGAGGTCATGGGCCTTCCCCTGCACCGGGTCAGGATCATCAAACCCTATACCGGCGGAGCCTTCGGGGGGCGGTGCGGCCTCATCCACGGGCTTGAGGCCATGTGCAGCGTGCTTTCCCGAAAAACCCTGCGGCCGGTCCGCATGTCCTTTACCCGGGAGGAAGATTTTTCAGCCACGGAAAGCCGCCATCCCATGATCATCCGCATGAAGACCGGGGTAAGCCGGGACGGGCTTCTCCTGGCCAATGAGGCGGAAATCCTCTCGGACACCGGGGCCTACGGCACTCATTATATCGGGGTCATGGCCGATTGCCTGTCCACGGGAGTCGGGCTTTATGCCTTCCCCAATTATAAATTTTCAGGCACCGTGGTCCATACCAATACCTCCCTGTGCGGGGCCTTCCGGGGATATGGAAACCCCCAGATGAATTTTGCTCAGGAATCCCAGATGGACATCCTGGCCGGCAAACTGGGCATGGACCCCCTGGCCTTCCGGTT
>JAABTB010000478.1 GCA_011390085.1 Desulfobacula sp. | reverse complement strand
AATTGGCCGGTATGATTGCAACTGATTTTCAGTTGCAATAGGGTTTTTCTGTTTGGCCTGATTCGCATTTTCAGGCTTCAGGCAGATCCCAGGCAATGAAGCTGGATGCTTTTTGGGTAATTTATGTCAAGGCCGGTTGCGGCTGAAATTCATTTTTTATCGGCAGTTCGCAACTTTGCCTACGACGGCTTGAACAGATCCGTGCTCAGATAGCGTTCCCCGGTGTCGCAGATGATGAAGACAAGGGTCTTGCCCTGGTTTTCCCGCCGGGAAGCCGCAACCTTGGCCGCATGGAAGGCGGCGCCCGAAGAAATGCCGCAGAAGATGCCTTCTTCAAGGGCAAGGTCTTTGGCGCCCTGGAAGGCATCCTCGTTTTGAACCGGGATGATTTCATCCAGGATTTTGACGTTCAGGTTTTTGGGAATGAAACCGGCGCCGATGCCCTGGATCTTATGGGGGCCGGGGGCTCCGCCGGAGATGACGGGAGAGGCCGCAGGCTCCACGGCAATGGAGATGAGGCCCGGTTTCTTCTGCTTTAAGACTTCCGAGACCCCGGTGATGGTACCGCCGGTGCCGACCCCGGCCACAAAGATATCGATCTTGCCTTCCGTATCCTTCCATATTTCAAGGGCCGTGGTCCGGCGATGGATTTCCGGGTTGGCCGGGTTGGAAAACTGGTCCGGCATAAAGGCGTTGGGAGTCTGATCGACAATTTTCAGGGCTTCCTCAATGGCCCCTTTCATGCCCTTGGCCCCTTCGGTCAGGACCAGTTCAGCGCCCAGGTGCTTTAAAATCTGACGGCGTTCAATGCTTAGGGTTTCCGGCATGGTTAGGATGAGTTTCAGCCCTTTGACCCTGGCCACAAAGGCCAGGGCAATGCCGGTATTGCCGCTGGTGGGTTCCACAATGACGGACCCGGCTGAGATTTTTCCCGTCTGAAGGCCGTCTTCTATCATGGCAAAGCCGATCCTGTCCTTGACGCTGGACAGGGGATTAAAGAATTCCAGCTTTCCGTAAAGCCTGGCCCCGGTTTGGCGGCTGGCCGTCCGGATATGAACAAGCGGGGTATTGCCGATGATTTTGGTGATGTCAGATCTGGTATTCATGGGCGGTCTCCTCTGTTTCCTGGTATTTGTAGATAAGCCGGGGGGAATCGATAAAGACCTTGGTATCCGGCGGAATGGACCGGGTCAGCCAGACATTGCCGCCCACCACGGACCGGGCGCCGATGACCGTGTCTCCGCCCAGGAGGGTGGCCCCGGAATAGATGATGACGTCGTCTTCAATGGTGGGGTGGCGTTTGGCGCCGCGAAGTTTTTCTCCCGCGTTGGGCGGCAGGGACAGGGCGCCGATGGTCACATTCTGATAGATTCTCACATTGTTGCCGATGACGCTGGTTTCACCGATCACAATCCCTGTGCCGTGGTCGATGACAAAGCGTTTGCCGATTCGGGCGCCCGGATGGATATCAATGCCCGTCATGCTGTGGGCATGCTCGGTCATGATCCTCGGCAACTGGGGAACCCCCAGGTTGCATAAAATATGGGCAACCCTGTAAACCGTGATGGCATAGAGGCCCGGATAGGAGAAGATGATTTCATCGTGGCTTTTGGCGGCCGGGTCCCCGTCATAGGCCCCTTTGATGTCTTCGGCCAGGATGACGCGCAACTCCGGGATTTTCCGGATCACATCCAGGGCCACCCCATGGCCGCTGTTTTCACATTCGGAGCAGGCCTGGCCGTAGCGCAGGCAATCGTGGCGGAGCACATGGATGATCTGGTCGGACAGGATGTCGTAGAGTTTGGAGATGCCCTGGCCGAGATTATAGATCAGGTTGGCCCCGTCTATTTTTTCACTGGAAAAATAGCCCGGAAAAAGGACTTCCCTGAATCGGTTTATCATTTCCCTCACCGAGGTTGAAAAATGGATGGGTTCATCCCCGATATGGGCAAAACAACGCTTGTCGTCCATGGAGGAAAGTATGGCGTTGATGACATGGGGCAGGTCCCTGCGGTGTTCCGCCGCATTATCCCTGCCGGTCCGGCATAGCCCGTTGTGAATAAGCTCTTCCATTGTTCAAACATCCTTTTTCAGGGTTCAAAAAAATTTTTAAATACCTTGCAGCCGGTGCATTCTTCCATTTTATCTTCCCAGGAATGGTGGGCCTTTCCGCTGCATTT
>JAABTB010000477.1 GCA_011390085.1 Desulfobacula sp. | reverse complement strand
GAACCGGCGGGGATGTCTTAAAACTCCTGGCCCTGGGGGCCGATGCCGTCATGATCGGGCGTCCCTTCAGTGTGGCTGCCGTGGGCGGCCTTCAAAAAGGGGTGGAACTTTATATTGATAAGATCCGGACGGAACTTGAACAGGCAATGGTGCTGACCGGCGTACCCTCTGTGAATGCTGTTTCAGGGGCGATCCTGCACCATCATCCATAAGTGGTTCGGTATTTTCGGAAAAGAAGGATATGGAACCCAAACCCACATATGAAGACCTTGAATTTCATATTCAGGAATTAAAAAACGAACTTTCACGGATCAAGGCTTCCGAAGAAAGGCTGAGGCTGGCCATTGATGCAGTCAATGACGGGGTTTTTGATTTTGATATGAAACGAAATGAAGTCTATTTCAGCCCCCGGTATTATACCATGCTGGGCTATGATCCCTATGAACTGCCCGCAGGACGGGAGACCTGGAAAAATTTGCTGCACCCGGAGGACAGGGAAAAAGCCGTTTCCTTTGTGGATGAGCAGATTCGTCAGAAAAAAAGCTGGTCCCTGGAATTCCGTCTCAGGACCAAGGATGGAAAATACAGATGGATCCATGCCCGGGGCCGGGTTTCGGAATGGGATGAAAACGGAAATCCCATCCGGCGGACCGGAATCCATAAGGATGTGACCGAACGGAAACAAGCGGAATTTGAAAGGGAAGAACTCATTCAGCAGCTCAATAAGGCCCTGAAAGACGTGAAGACCCTTGGCGGGCTGATTCCCATCTGTTCAAGCTGTAAGAAAATCAGAGATGACAAAGGATATTGGAACCAGTTGGAAAGCTATTTTGAGAGTCATTCCACAGCCTTGTTCAGCCATAGCCTGTGCCCCAACTGCATGGATGAAATCTATGGAAAAGATGACTGGTATATTGAGCTGAAAGAAAAGAAAAACAAGGAATGATGGACCATGGGTATGAAAATCGATCTCCACTGCCATATTCTCTGGATAATGTGTTCGACCCCGGCAGGGTGACCTTGATCCTGCTTATCCGAATGAATCAGCCGTTTCCTTTAATTTTAAAATTCCCAATTCAAGGGCTTCAGGCTCCAGGGCCGGAAAGGTGAGCCGGATGAAAAGCCCGTTTTCTTCAAAATCAGCCTTAAAGTCCGGGGCCACCGCATCCCATGCCGGGGCAATGCTGACCCCTTTTTCCCGGGCCGATTCCAGAAAGGCGGTTTCATTTTCCTTTGCAACATGGGGAAAGGTCAGTACGGCAAAAAATCCGCCCGTGACGACATGGGGAGAAGTCTCCGGGAAATGGGTCTTCAGCGCATGATTCAAGGCCTCCATTCTCGGCCGGTAAAGCCGGGTCAGATAATGAAGATATTCATCATACCGGCCGGACTGGATAAAGTCCGCAATAAACCCCTGGGTCGGCAGGTTGGGGTTGATTCTGGTATTGGCGATCACCTGGGTGAAATGATTCACATAGGCCTCTGGAACAATCATATAGCCGCATTTGGTCCCCGGAGAAATGGTCTTTGTAAAAGAACTGGTAAGGACCGGCCCCCAGTCTGAAATCTCTATTGCGTCATTGGTCTTGCCGTCATAGCGCAGGCTCTGATAGCATATATCCCAGAGGCAGACCACTCCGTTTTCCCGGCAGATCTCTTCCACTGCCTTTCGATTGTCTTTTGAATAGGTGATCCCGAAGGGGTTCTGGTGAAAGGGGATGCCGTAAAAAACGGCCGGCTTGATCCTGGTGACGATTTCCTTAAACCGGTCCAGGTCAACACCGTCACGGGTCAAGGGAACCCCGGCAAGCCTGTGCCCGTAGCGCAGAGCATCAAGGAGGACCCGGTCATAGGAGGCCTCTTCCACCAGGATCAGGCTTTGTTTGGGAAGGGATTTAAAAAATAGTGAAATGACTTCGAGCCCGCCGTTGCCGGCTACCACCCGACCTGCATCCACTCCGTGAAGGCTGCCGATGATCTCCCGCAAAGGTTTAAACCCGGTAAAATGCCCATATTGAAGCACCTCTGTCCCGTATTTGAGCACAGCGGTTTCATATCCTTTTGAAACCGCCGGTACAATCTTTTCCAAAGCTTCTTGGGCAGGAACCCCCCGAAGAAAATTGACGGATTTTTTTTCCATTTCTCTATCCTTAATTTCTTTTAATTTAGCATTCATGGCTTT
>JAABTB010000476.1 GCA_011390085.1 Desulfobacula sp. | reverse complement strand
GAAGATATTGAATTGTCCACCATGACCCTTTTCTGCTTTGATCCCCCCCTGAACTCGGACCACGAGGCCGCCGTTATCCGGGCTTTTTTCCATGACCGGCTCTATTTTAAATTCAACAGGATGATTTTTGCCCCCTATTCAGCCGAACAGGTTGAAGGAAAAAAAAGACAGATTCAGGAAGCTGAAAAAAAAGAACGCCGGATTCAGAATGGGACGGCCTGGATCAATGATATCCTGAATCAGAGAAACGGCAGCAGCACTGTTATTGATGAAACCATCATTGATATGCTGAAATCCTTTTACCTGTTCGGTAATGATTCCGAACATGCCCAGACGGCGAAAGAAATTATTAAAAAATCATCCCTGCATTCACCGGAACAACTCTTTCATGTCTTTGTCAAAGCCGGGATCTGGCATCCGGATGAAAACGTCCACCTGCTTTCTCTTCAAATTCCCACAGTCTTTCCAGATCAGGTTCTGGAGCAGGAGCAAAAGCTCATCTCGAATCCCATCCGGTTTATCGATGACCCCTTGAGAAAGGATCTGACCCATATTCCCCTCATCACCATTGACGGGCAGTCCACCCTTGATTTTGATGACGCCGTCAGCCTTGAGAACACGGAAACAGGATACCGTCTCGGCATTCACATCATTGATGTGGATGCCTATATCAAATCCAATGACCCCATTGACCTGTCCGCCCGGGAAAGGGCCAGTTCCATTTACATGCCCGACGATAAGCTTCCCATGATCCCGCCCAGGCTTTCCGAGGATCTTTGCAGTTTAAAAGAAGGTGAGATCAGACCCGGCATCAGCACCCTCATCCGGATGACCCGGTTCTTTGAAATCCAGGATTATGAAATTATTCCCAGTATTATCAAAATCCATCAGAAGCTCTCCTATACCGAGGCCAATCTGTTGAACGGTAAAAATGATCCCATCACCACCCTTTACCGGATGGCCCTTCAACTCAGGGAAAAACGCCTCAAAGCCGGTGCCATTCAGATTACCCTTCCTGAGGTCAATGTCTGGCTGGAGGAAAACGGGGAAATCGGGTACTCAAAAATCGACCGGGAAAATTCATCCCGCATGCTGATCTCGGAATTGATGATCCTTGCCAATTCTCTCATGGCCGAATTTCTGGCCAAAAATCAGATGCCGGCTGTTTTCAGATCCCAGGCCCAACCCAAACAACGGCTCTTCAAAGGCATTGAAACCTCTCTGCTCATAAATTTCATGCAGAGAAAGCAGTTAAGCCGGGCCATGATCGGCACCACACCGGAGCCCCATGCCGGTCTCGGGGTCAATGCCTATGTTACGGCCACCTCGCCCATCCGGAGATACCACGACCTCTTGACCCAGCGCCAGATCAAGGCCATATTCGGATACCATTCTCCCTATCCGAAACCGGAGCTGGAGGATATCCTTTTTTCCATCTCAACAGCAATGGCCAATACCAGCCGGGTCCAGGCCTCCAGAAAACGCTACTGGATCATCAAATACCTGGAATCCAAAAAAGGTGTCTCCTTTGAGGCCCTTGTGCTGGAATGCCACAGGGATCATTATCTTATCCTGATCAAGGAATTCATGCTGGAAACAAAACTCGTCCCGGCCGGCATCCGGCTCAAATACGGGGACATTGTCCAGGTGACCATCCAGCACGCAGACGCAAGAAAAGATCAGCTTTCTTTATTTATTTAAAGCATTAGAAAACCCGGACCGGGTTAAAAAGAACAGCCGATTCAATGACCAAAAAAACCTTGGACATTTTCAAAAGGAGATGAGGCCATGGCAATCAATGGGAACCCTCCGGACAAAACGGATACCACCCCCCACAAATGGCGTTTTGTCCGTATCGGAGGTTCTGATCATGTCCTGATCAATTCCGGTGAGGATATCTCATCCATCCCCCACCTGGATCAAAAGCTCTGGGCAGCCCTGGCCTGCCCGACCCAGGGCCTGGAATTCGACCCGGCCACCCTGGCCCACATGGACAAAGACAGGGACGGACGCATCCGGGCCTCTGAAGTCATCGAAGCCCTGAACTGGACCCTTTCTTTGATTAGAAATCCGGACGACCTGACCCGCAGCAACACCCAGCTTCCCTTGTCCGCCGTCAATGAAGAAAGCCCGGAAGCCAAAGATATCCTTTCCTGTGCAAGGGAAATTTTAAAAAATACGGGAAAAGA
>JAABTB010000475.1 GCA_011390085.1 Desulfobacula sp. | reverse complement strand
TTCCGATCTAATATCACCGGATTCCTCCATGGCAAATAAAGTATCCACAAAAACCGTGTCGGCAACTTCAATCACCCTATCCGGAAATTCCTGCATATCCGGCCGATATGAACCGATCGAAATAAAGGTCTTTCCTCTGATATCTTCAGATCCTGCATCAAATAATGGGGTGTGACTGGTTGTGGCGGCAACGATCAATCCGGATTTTTCAACCAGTTCTGTCGCAGTCTTTGTGATCACATAATCTACAGAGGAAAACTCCTGCTTCAGTTTTCCCATCATTTTCTCTGCCGTTTCCGGGTTCACATCATAAAGATAAAGTGTCTCGATTTTACGATTCAACATGAGATAACGGGCCTGGCTGAAACCCTGGACCCCTGCCCCCAGAACCCCTGCTGTCTTGATTTTTTCAGGCGTCAGGAATTTTACAGCCAAACCGCCCACAGCACCCGTTCTTTGGGCTGTAAGAGCTGCCCCATCCATGATGGCCAAAGGTTTCCCGGATATATTATCGGACAGCACCATCACTCCGTTTACAACCGGCTGGCAGTGTTTCACGGCCTCGGGAAAAACCGAAACCAGCTTGGTTGAAAAATATTGACCGGAAAAGCAGGGCATCAATAAAAGTGAATTTGGGCCGTCCGACACATGCACTCTGTCAGGCATATGATAGTCCTTGCTCAACATGATATTGTATGCTTTTTCGATAGATGCTTGAATCATATTCTGATCCAATTTTTGTATTTCGGATTTATTTAAAAATAACATAAACTTCCCCTGTTTTGAGTGATTTTTCCATATCCCATACCACAAAAGGAAAATAATCTCAAAAAAACTTAAAATATTCCTGGTTCAATTTTTTGATCGGACGTGATAATAAGACGGCAATTATATTCTCATTCACGACACAAGGGGAAACCATGATGGCTATCGAAACCGTATTATGCATTGAGAGAAAATTACTGCCCGACTCCTGGGTACAAACCAGAAGTATTGTTCCTCTGGGTCTGGATGCTTTTATTGAAACCTGTTCCGTATCCGGATTTGAATTTTTAAATCGGAAAGAGGCTGAGAATAACCCTGAATACAAACAGATCATTCCCTATATTGTTCTTCAAACCAGGGATATGAAAAAAACAGCCCTGTATAACCGGCAGGGAAGTGAGAAGCGGCTTCATGACCTATGGTCTGTCGGAATCGGCGGCCATATCAACCCCATCGACGGGGAGAAGGAAAACGCTTCTTTTCGAGAAATTCTCATGGCCGGTATGAAAAGAGAATTAAATGAAGAACTTGATAAAAGGCCTTTGGATGATCTGCCTGATTTTCTGGGTGTCATCAGCGAAGACATCACAGATGTGGGGAAAGTTCATCTTGGGGCTGTTTTCAGAATCCTGACGGAACACCCGGAAAAATATCTGGCGGGTTCCGAGCTGTTTCAGTTTACCTGGTCTGAAACAGGCTCCCTTTATAAATTCAATATGGAATTATGGTCATCTCTGGCCCTTGAGCTTTTATCCTAGGGCCGGGCACTCAATAGTTTCAGAACCATTGAATCTTTTCTTTTCAAAATTTTTGATCCCCGTGTAATTTTACACAAGCTGATACCGTATTTGTCTGCAATTTTTCTCTGAGCCATACCTTTATGAAGATCTTTAAGAAGTTTCCATCTCAAAGAGAGGTCATCAAGTTCTGCAGGGGTAAATATGTCTTCGAAAAAATGTGTCAAATCTTCAATATTATCTATTTTTAAAATGATATCCAATAATTCCGGATCAATGGGTGCCATGTCCTGACCTTTCCCTTTCTATAGAAAAAACGAACTAATCTTCTTCAAAGAATTGAACCTGATATGTTGAAACAATGAGGTCTCCCGTTTTCCATTCATCGGGTGGAAACCCTGCCTTCATGCACAACTGCCGGAAGAAAACTTCCGGATTTTTCAATTGTTTCCAGACCTGGGGCAAAAAAGTCGCACTGGAAGAATTTTTCCTGATGATCACACCATCAAGATCAGGCCGGATTTTGCTGATCAGGTCCCTCCCCTCTTTGTATTCAAGTTTTTCCGGGCAGGATAGGACACTGACTTCAATTTTTATATCCGCGAGTTCTTCAAAAGATAAGGGCCTGAACCGAGTATCGTGGAAAGCGGCATGTTTTGCATTATCGACGACCCCTTTATATAAGGATTT
>JAABTB010000474.1 GCA_011390085.1 Desulfobacula sp. | reverse complement strand
GCCTTGAATTTCAATCGTTCGAAGGATCAATTTATTATAAAGGCAGGATGATGGAAGAATTAGAAGGATTACTGGAGCTTAATAAATCAGAGGGTATTTATATCGATATCGGCACCCAGGTCTACCTTGAGATACAGGGGGTCAATTTTTCAGTGACAAGTATTTTTATCGGAATGTTGAAAGACGAATTCATGATCATCACCCTTCCCAAAAGATATAAAACCATTCAAAACAAACTCTATCCCGGAAATAAAATGGTTGTAAAATACTTGTTTGATGGTTCTGTTTTTGCCTTTCAGACCAGCGTCATTGAAACCATTACCAATCCCATCAGAGCCCTTGCCCTGGAATATCCCAAGGTCGTTCAGAAAAGGGAACTCAGAATCATAAAAAGGAATTTTGTCGTTGTTCCCGGCCGGGTTGAGGCCAAAAAAACGGAATTCCCCATTGTTGTTTTTGATATCAGTAAAAACGGCCTCAGATTTAAATACAAGGACAATAAACAAAATCTGTCGACACTGAAAGAAAATGACGTGGTCCGGGTTTACTGTCAATTCCCCGGAGCACTGGAAGAAGTGGGAGTGCTTTCAGTAGTGCGCAATGTCAGAAGAGAACAGGGCCAACTGTCCATCGGAGCCGAGTTTCAGGATGTTTCCAAAGCCTTTTTGAATCCCCTGATGCACTTTCTTTATTCTATTGAGGATTTTTCCTGAAATTCCCTGAGGGCACATAGATCAGTCGTATTTAACCTATTCATTCGATCTAAAGCGCCATCAAAAAAATCATCCTCCGTTTATGGAAAAACCTAACCGGACATTACTGGATGTGATATGTTTATCTTATACATTTTCAGGAGATATTTTAATGGCTGTATTCGAATACCGGGCGTTGAACAGCAAAGGGAAATCCGTATCCGGCATTACTGATGCGGAAAGCGCATCTGCTGCCAAGTCAAAGCTGCGGCAGCAGATGCTCTTTCCCACATTTTTGAATAAAATAGAATCCCAGCCCGGAACCGGGGCAACAAAATCCCTGTCTTTTTTTTCAGAATTCAGCTTTTTTTCTAAAGTCGGCTCGTCTGAGCTTGCCTTGATCACCCGGCAATTGTCCACCCTTTTGTCTGCCGGCTTTCCCCTGGTAAAATCCGTATCCACCCTTATCCCCCAGACAAAATCCAAAACCCTGAAACGGGTTCTCTCAAAGATCAAAGATGCCATTGAAGAAGGCAATAGTTTTGCAAAAGCGCTTGCCCTCTACCCCAATGTGTTTTCGCCCATTTTTATCAATATGGTAAATGCAGGGGAGTCTTCCGGAACTTTGGAAATTGTCCTTGAGCGGTTGGCGGATTTTACGGAAAATCGGGAGGACTCTAAAAAGAAGATCCAGGCTTCGCTTGCTTATCCGGTTTTGATGGCCCTCATTGGGTTCGGTGTATTGATCATTCTTTTAACCTATGTGGTTCCGGGTATTGTGGCTATTTTTTCCGATATGAACCACACCCTGCCCCTGCCGACGATTATTCTCATCTCTGTCAGCACGTTTTTCAAATCCTGGTGGTGGGCTGTGGTTCTGGCGCCCGTTCTTTTTATGGCCCTTGTCTTTTTCGTGAAAAAAACGGACAAAGGCGGATTTTTCATTGACAGGCTGTTAATATCACTGCCGGTTATCGGTGAACTCCTCAAAAAAATTATTGCCGCACGATTTACAAGAACGCTGGGATCTCTCCTGGAAAACGGGGTTCCCATGCTGACGGCCCTGAATATCACAAAAAGTATTGCCGGAAACAGGATGTTCCATGAATTGATATCAAAGGCCTGCGATGCGGTTGAACAGGGAGGGGAACTGGGAGAAATCCTGGGTCAGAGCAAATTTTTCCCCTACCTTGCCTCCCAGATGATTAAAATCGGGGAGACCAGCGGAGAGCTTGAAAAAATGCTGGAGAAAACCGCCGATCTTTTTGAAAAAGATGTTCAAACGGCCATCACCGCAGCTACTTCCCTGATCGAGCCCCTGATCATTCTGGCCATGGGCGTTGTGGTCGGCTGCATCATCATGGCCATCTGCCTGCCCATATTTGAAATCAACCAGTTGATACAATGAGGCTAAAAATCAAAATCAAGGGTCACGGCAAACCCTCTGCCCCCGGGATCAATCTTCGGAGCAAGGGCGATATCCATGTTCAGCACCTTTAATACCCCT
>JAABTB010000473.1 GCA_011390085.1 Desulfobacula sp. | reverse complement strand
GAAAAAAGCCAGAACCAGGGTTTTTGCGATTTCAATGTCAACGGCTGCAAAATATCCGATGACAATCAGGAGCACCAGGGATAGCAGAATCCCGGTAAAAAGGATTTTGCCTTCAATTGTCTGATATAATTTTTGTTGCATAGGATATTTTGTGTTAACCATTTATATGTATGCCCTCATAATTATCCGAATCCTTATAAAAGACCTCCGGTATAAAGTCAAGATAGAAACGGTTTGAAAGGATTTATGGCTTTGATTTCATAGGCTTGAAACCAGCACTGCAAAAAATCTTTAGCCGATGAGATAGGTGGCGGTTCCTGTGGCGATCCGGGTATCAATATCATTATACAGATCGATTTTGGCCACCACAATTCTGGAGCCTGCCCGGATCACCCGGCTCAGGCATTTAAAGGAGGCTCCCCTGCCCGGTCTCAGATAATCCACCCGCATATCAATGGTGGCCGAAGAAACCATTTTTTTTTCGATCACCTCAAGGGGTTTATTCTGGTGGTATCGTGCACAGGATAGAAGAGCGGAAAGCCCTCCGGTGAGATCAATGACCGAGGCGGTGACCCCGCCGTGCAGGATACCGGCCACAGGGTTTCCGATGAGATCCGGTTTCATATTAAAGCTTGTGACGGCCTCCCCGGTGTCATAATCCAGAAGATCGATGCCGATGCCCAGCACCTTATTAAAGGGCAGCATGTCAAGATAATAGGCTTTGATTCTGTCAAGGGCTTCTTCCACGATGATTGCTTTTTCCATATCCGAATACCGACCTTTTTATTTTCGTTTTAAAACGCCAAGGGTGTTTGTCATTTCAAGAACTTCATAATCGTTGGAGGAAAGGGCTGCTTCATAGACCTTGCGGGGCGCTTCCCCCCCTTTCTCAGGATCAAAAAAAATATCATGAATCACCAGAAAACCGTTGGATTGAATATGACAGGCCCAGGTCAGGTAGTCGGCATAGGCGGCCTCAAAGGAATGGCCCCCATCGATGAACACCATGGAAAGCGCAGTCTGCCACATCTTTCCGGCCGCCGTTGAAGCGGCCACAATGGGGATGACCGTATCTTCGAGACCTGCCTTGTCCAGGGTCTTCCTGAAAAACGGGAAGGTGTTAACGGCTTTTGATTTGGGATCAAACAGGTCCGGGTCAAAATAGGCTTCTCCAGGCTGCTGTTCTTCAGATCCCCGGTGATGGTCAACGGAATAGAGAATGGATTGTTTTTCTTTGCAGGCTGATCCGATGATATAGGCTGATTTTCCGCAATAACTGCCGATTTCAAGAATGGGTCCCTGTTCTGCCGCCTGAAGTGAAAGGGTATAAAGCCGCTGGGCCTCCTCTTCATCCATGAAGCCCTTGATGCTGCGCCAGAAATCAAAATCAATCGTCATCATAGGACCTTACCAGAATTTCCCTGGGTTTGGACCCGATCTGGGGTCCCACAATACCCTCGTGCTCCATGAGTTCGATGAGCCGGGCCGCCCGGTTATACCCGATGCGGAGGCGGCGCTGAACATAGGAAATAGAGGCCTGGCGGGTCTGGGTCACCAGGGCCACGGCCTCGTCATATTTATCATCATGATCCGACTCGTCAAATTCTTTTTCTTCTTCATCATCACCGCCGGTCAAGGTGATGTCTTCCAGATAATCCGGTTCCCTCTGGTCTTTCAGAAACCGGGTGATCTTTCCAATCTCATTCTCGGAAATATAGGCACCCTGAATCCGGACCAGCTTTCCGGTTCCCGGCGGGCAGAACAGCATATCCCCGTTGCCCAGAAGACTTTCAGGCCCGCCACCATCAAAAATGGTCCGGGCATCCACCTTGGAGGATACCTGGAAGGAAATCCGGGTGGGGAAATTGGCCTTGATGCTGCCCGTCAAGACATCCACCGAAGGCCGCTGGGTGGCCACAATCAGATGAATCCCGGCGGCCCTGGCCATCTGGGCCAGCCGTGTCAGGGCGAATTCCACGTCCTTGGACGCCACCATCATGAGATCGGCCAGCTCATCCACGATGACCACAATATAGGGCAGCTTGTCAAGCCTGGGAGCCGTGTCCGGATCATCGGCGGCCCGGGCAGGGGTTGAGGCCACCATGGCATTGTACTGGACAATATTCCGGAATCCGGTCTGCTCCAGGACCTCATACCGGCGCTCCATTTCCCTGACCGCCCAGAAAAGGGCATTGGTGGCCTTTT
>JAABTB010000472.1 GCA_011390085.1 Desulfobacula sp. | reverse complement strand
CTTTGCCGACGATCCTGAAAATCATCCAGCCGTAGATCGCAAGGTTCAGCAGAACCACAACAGCGGCCAGCAGGTACTGGATTTCCCGGGTCAGGCCCGAGGGGTAAACCAGAGGCATGAGGTAATGGCCGACAAAGCTTTCCGCGTAGCCTTCTCCACCGGCTTTAACTAGATAATAATTTTCAAGATAGGTCAGGGGGCAGATCTTGCCGAAGATTTCAACAAAGGCGCCCCAGGCAGCGGCCGGAATCTGAAGAAATGCGATCCATGGCCTGCGGAGAGCAAGGAAGCCGCCTGCCGCAGCAAAGAGGATGTACATAAAATGGATCAGAAGGACGGCATCGGCGGCCATGGAAAACATCATGCCTGGGGGATATCCTTATAAAATGGGACAGATTAACTGGTTTCCCCTGAATGTTGGTTCATCCGGGCCCATATGGTTTTCACCCGTTGCCGGGTATTTAGAATATAGGCGGATTCAGGTTGTTTCGGCCAGGGCCTGCCGTCCCATTCCAGGGCCTTGACACTTGAAACCGTTCGGTCGATATCCCCTTTTCCCTTATTCAGAAAGCCTTCGGTCATGGCCAGATATTCGTTTGCCGCGTTAACCGAGGCCGAGATGTGCCTTAGGGCATCTTCCCCTGTAAACACGGCATGGTGGCCTGCACAAAGAATTTTCGGTTCCAGGGTTTTGATAATTTTTAAAGAATCCAGATACGCATCAAAATCAATTAAAAATTCGGTCTGCACAGATCCGTCATTCTGATAACAGGCCACTGCTTCCGAGGCGATAAGGATCTTTTTTTCCGGTATCCAGTAGGAGATGAAATCCCGGGTGTGTCCGGGAGTATGAAGACCTGTCAGCGTCAACTGGGGGGACAGTGCTGTTTTTTCCCCCGGCTGGATCAGGATATCCAGATCAAAAGACTCAAAAGGGTGTTCATGGAGGGGAGAGATTCCCATTTTTTTTAAATTTTTTGTGCCTTCAAGATTTAAATCCTTTATCAATTGGATCGCATTGGGTTTTGACAGGATTTCACGGCAGCGCAGGGAGCCGCCGATTTTGAGGTCGGGCCAGGCCTGCTTAAAATGGCTGACGGCCCCGATATGGTCAAAATGGGAATGGGTCAGGAATAGATATTCGGGTTTTCTGCTGCCCAGAATTTCTCTGATCGCGGTTTCATAAAGCTGTGCCAGGGCCGTGAACCCGCCGTCAAAAAGGACCGGTACAGGACCGTCTAAAAGGTAAACCGGTATGGCCGCAGGGCCGATAACATAAAGCTCGTCACTGATTTTTCCGCTTTCCGTAATGATCATGTTTATCCCTTTGTGATCTTCTTCTTCCTATCCACAGGGCAGATGACTCCTGGCCCTCTCTACGGCATCCTTCACATCGGCATCCATCTGTTCCTGAACCGCCCCGTCCCGGGCCCATCCCAACGCCATTCCTACTATTGAACGGTAATAGTGCCGCTGATCCCTTTAACCTGAATCGTTCTTTTTTGATCGCCGGCCTGAATGACATACAGGCTGTCTGCATAGGGGGCGTTACCTGCCGAATCAAAAACAATCAGCCCGGGACCTGAAAGGATATGGATGCTCTTAAGATCTGTGATCTGGTTAAAATCAATGATATACCAATTTTTTGAGAGCGGATGCACCACCACGCCGTCGCTGTTCACCGGTGGGGTATTGTTCTGCCGTTCCGGTGGAACGCTTTGCGGATAGGGAGCAGCGTCAATAATCTGAAAACTGTTGTCGGCCGTGCTGGTCTTGAATTGAAAGGGTCGCTGATACCGGAGTGAAAGGGCTGCCGTGTACTCAATACCGGAGATCATGACCTGGCAGGCATGGGACAGCCTGCGGTCAGATACCCAGTTCAGGGCCGTACTGGTGGTGATCATGGTCAAAATACCCAAAATCATCATGGAAATCATGATTTCGATCAGGGTAAACCCCTTTGGGTTCCGCAATTGCAAGTGCCCCCGCCATATTAAACATTTTTTGATTCTCATTCCCGGGTCCTGACTGACAAAAGGGTAATCCGGCCGGTTGAGCAGGCCTTGGCCTTTTGGATCATCCCATCATACAGCCCTGGCATTCAATGTCAATCCCGATTGCAAAAAGCCGCAATAGAAGCGATCCAAAAGGATTAAGAGTGCCTGCAATAAAATCTGGATCACTGCAGTGTTTCATGGTAGAGTTCCCTGGTGAACC
>JAABTB010000471.1 GCA_011390085.1 Desulfobacula sp. | reverse complement strand
CCAGTTCCAGGTTTTCCCTTGCCTCCCGGTCATCGGGGAATTCTTTTAAAACCGCCTCATATTCCTTGATGGCCTCATCCATATGTCCCATCTGAAAATGGGTATTGCCGAGATTGAACCGGGCATTGTGGCGCAGGCCGGCATCTTCGGCGTCCAGGGCCTTTGCAAACAGGCCAAGGGCCTCCTCATATTCTTTGTTCATATAGGCGGCCGTACCGATATTATAATAGAGCCGTTTGTCGTCGGGGTTTTCTATCTGGGCTTCAATAAACTGTTTTTTGGCTTCTGTATAGTCTTTGGACTCATAGGCTGTGATTCCCTTTCCCACGGAAGAAGAAAAAATCCCGGCCTGGGCCGTTCCCGGGGGAAGACCCCAAAGGGCGAGACCCAGGGCCGGGATGAGAAGTTTAGCGTTTAAGGCTCTCCTGCCGGGCGCCGGCATCGCTTCCGCCAGGAGCAGGATCAGGCCGGGAAATAAAAACCATTGGAACCGGTTTTCCCAAACCTTCTGTTTTCCGGATGTCAGGGTCTTTTTCTCCATTTCCCCCCGGATTTTGTCCCTATAAATCAGGTCCAGGTCCATATCCCCGGCCACGGACCGGACATAGGCCCCATTTGTCAGGGCTGCCAGTTTCTCCAGGCCTTTTTCGTCCACCTTCGAAAGGACGATATTGCCCGAGTTATCTTTTTTAAAACCACCGTTTTCATCGGGTATGGGAGCGCCCTCGGACCCTCCCACACCGATACAGAAAATCCTGATACCTTCTTTGGCCAAGGTTTTGGCCATCTCTTCGGCATCGCCTTGGGTATTTTCGCCGTCTGTGATGAGAATCACGGCTTTTTCCGTGTCGGATTCTTTTTCAAAACCGTCGTAAGCTGTTTTCAGGGCTTCGGAAAGGTTGGTGCCGCCCACGGGCAGAAATCCCGGGGTCAATACCTTGAGAAAAATATGAAAAGCCTCATGGTCCAGGGTCAGGGGGCATTGAAGCACGGCTCTCCCGGAAAAAGCCACCAGCCCGGCCCGGTCGGATTTCATCATGCGCAAAAGATCAATGATCTCCCGTTTGGCCCGTTCCAGCCGGTCGGGCTGGATATCCCCGGCCAGCATACTTTTAGAGCAGTCCAGGGCGATCATGAGATCCACCCCTTTTTCATTGACGGTCTCCCATCTGTACCCCCATTGGGGACCGGCCAGGGCCACCACCATGCACCCTGCAGCCAGGGTGATAAGGGCAGCCTTGATCCACCGGCGGTGGGGATCATATCCCGGAATAATCGCGGCAAACATCCCGGCTTCAGCAAACCGGGACAAAATTTTCTTTCGCTCCAGGATGCCGTAGGCCATGATGCCGAAAAACGGGATCAGCACCCATAAGAGATTCAAAAGATAGGGATGCGTGAATTTCATATCAGGGTATCCTTAAAAATCTTGTATTGCCCAGAAGGATATAGGAAAAAAGGAAGATCAGCCCGGCCACCAGAACCTCCGGATAGAGTTCCTCGTATTCCACCCATTTTTCAACATCCACCTTTGTTTTTTCAAGGCTGTCGATCATGGCGTAAATTTTTTCAAGGGATTCAAGATCTGCGGCTTCAAAAAAACTGCCCTTGGTTTCCCCGGCTATGGTTTTCAAAGACTCCATGTCCATTTCCACCCGCTGGTACACATAGCGCTTGCCGAAAAATCCGTCCACCAGAAAAGGAGCTTCGCCATCCGTTCCGATGCCGATGGTATGAATCTTTACCCCTCGGCCGGCCGCGATTTTGACGGCGTCCTGCCAGGCCAGTTCGCCTGAATTGCTTTTCCCGTCCGTTAAAAGGATAATGAGATTGGATTTGCTTTCAATATCTTCCAGGCGTTTCAGGGAAATGCCGATGGCATCTCCGATGGCGGTTCTGGGCCCGGCCGCCCCGATCTCCAGCCGGTCCAGGATAAAGGCAATGGTATTGTAATCCCGGGTCAGGGGCAATTGGGTAAAGGCGTTGGAACCAAAAACCACCATGCCGATCCTGTCCCCTTCCCGTTTCAGGATAAAATCCCGGACAACGGATTTAACGGCCTCAAGCCGGGTCACCAGGTTGCCGTCCTTTTTAAAATCCAGGGCCCTCATGGATTCGGAAAGATCCAGAGCCAGGATGATGTTCACGCCTTCGGTGGTGACGTTGATTTTCCTGTCCCCCCACTGGGGCCGGGCCAGGGCCAGAATCAGGAGGGCCAGGGCCAG
>JAABTB010000470.1 GCA_011390085.1 Desulfobacula sp. | reverse complement strand
ATTGATATCATAAGAGAATTAAAGAACGGGAAAATGTCCTTTAAAAGGATTGCCGATAAACTTTCTATTACGGAAAATACAGTCCGGTCAAGGGTGAACAACCTCCAGAATGAAGGGATTCTCGACATCTGTGGTCTTGTGGATCCGGCCAAGCTGCCGGGTCACCGTGTCGTCATCATCGGGATCAAGCTTTCGGAAATGAACCTGGTTGAAAAAGGGGAAGAGATCAGCAAACTCAAAGGCGTGATTTCGGTCAGTGTTGTCACCGGGCGGTTTGATCTCATCGTCCTGGTTCTGTTCAAGCGGGGATTCGGCCTGCTTGAATTTTACACCGAGGAAATCTCAAAGGTGGAAGGGGTCCGGTCCGTGGAAACCTTTGTGGTCTATAAATCCTATAATCTGAAAGTCCCTTATATCTTTTAGAAACCATTGAAAAATTTGCCGCTTTATTCTTGATCAATTTATCGGACAAGTGATAAAATAATCTATCAAACGCTTGTCAAAATCATATTTTTTATTATACTATGATTCTTATGAAAAACTATAAACTCAAAGAGCAGGAACGCCGCAAAAAAGAAATATACCGCATCGCCACAAAAACCCTGTGGCAGAAGGGATATGACAAGACCACCATCCGGGATATTGCCAGAGCAACGGAGATGACGACGGCCGGCCTCTACTATTATTTTAAAAGCAAGGAAGAACTTTTGTTTCAGATCCTGGACAGCCACATGGATGATATGATCTCGGGTATCCGGAAAATACCCGCTCAAGACATTGATCCCACGGATCTTATCAAAAGATACATCCAATACCAGGTGGATACCTTTTGCAATGACAAATACCGGACCAAATTAATTTTGAGCGATGACGACTGTCTGACCCAAGAATGGTATGAGCAGGTCAAGGAAAAGCAAAGGGCCTATCTCTTTTTCTGGAGACAGGCCATTGAAGCCTATTGCGTGAAAAATGGACTGTCTACGGAGAATATCGCCATTGATGCCCACTGCCTCGTGGGGATGTGCGGCTGGATCTACCGGTGGTATGATCCCAAAGGGGAGATCAAACCCGAAAATCTGGCCCTGAAAATATTTGAAACCTTTCTTTTCGGTCTCACCAATAAAGGAAAAATTTCTTCCCCGGAACCTGCATAAGCATCTGTAATCTTCCGTTTCTAATCTTCGGGCGGAAATGAACATGCGGAAATCCCCGGTCCTTAGGCCGCTGGGATTTCCGCATGTTTTATGTATCAATCCTTATGATGGTTTATGCCTTATGATATTTTCAGGATCAAGGCAGCGCCGCAGTCACCGGCCGCACAACCGGTCCATAAACAATAACCGCCGCCGGCCATGACCGTCTCTTCTATGCCTTCGATGATCAACCGGGTGGCTGTCGGGCCCTGGGGATGACCAAAGATCAATGAAGATCCGTAATTGTTGAATCCAAAGGCATCCACCCCCATTTCCTTTGAAAGAAACAGATCATTCACAATGAAGGGGTTATGGGTTTTGATCACTCGGATATCCTTGATGGTTAACCCGGCATTTTTCAGGGCCATGCGGGTGGCCGGAACCGGAGCCGCCGGCATATAGCCTTTGCGTTCCCGGGCATAGCCATAGGCAATAACCTGGATGGTGACCTTCGGGTCCGCACTCCATTCCTTTGCTTTTTGGGCCGTGGTGACCAGGATGCCGGCATTGCCGTCGGCCGGATGGGTCTGGGCGCCAAAGCTCAGGACACCGCCCGGAATGGTCGGTTTCAAGGCAGCAAGCCCTTCTTTGGTGGAAGCCATGATGCCTTCATCTTTTTCTACAAGGATGGTTTTCTTTTTTGAAATTTTGAGTTCGGCCGGAACCATATACCGTTTCTGAAAAGCCCGGTCGTTTTCCGTACCCATGAGGTATTGCTCATACCGCCGCAAAACCAGTTCGTCGCACTGCTCTTTGGTGAACCCGTTTTCCCGGGCCACATTCTCAGCCGTTTCCACCATTTTTTTACCGGTATTGGGATCTGCGTTAAAATTGTCCATATTCCAGTTTTCAGAGATGACTTCACCTCCGGGGCCGTTGGGATTGGGCCAGATGGTATGGGGGCCGTTGGATGTCCGGTCCGTTGTCAGCACATAGGGAGTTTCATACAAGCCGTTTTCGATCCCCATGGCAGCCAGATTGATGCAGGTGGCCCCGGTGGTGCAGGCCTGGCTGACGGCAATGGCGGGAAGGGAATTC
>JAABTB010000469.1 GCA_011390085.1 Desulfobacula sp. | reverse complement strand
TATCTTCAGCATTATTTTAAAACCGAACCCCTTGATCCGGATACCCTGATCCGGGAGTTCGAAGCGATCAGAGACCGGCTGATCCCCTATATTGACGATGTGTCCGTCATCCTGGACCAGGGAATCAAAAACGGGAAGACCCTTTTATTTGAAGGCGCTCAAGGAACCCACCTGGACATTGAACACGGGACCTATCCCTTTGTCACCTCTTCATCGGTGGTATCGGGCAATGCCGCCAACGGGTCCGGTGTGGGACCAGCCTGCTTTGATGAAATCATCGGCATTGTCAAGGCCTATGCCACCCGGGTGGGAGAAGGCCCCTTCCCCACTGAATTGTTTGACGACATTGGAGATCGTCTTCAGAAAACCGGCTCTGAATTCGGGGCCACCACCGGGCGGAAAAGACGGTGCGGCTGGATTGACATGGTTGTTCTCAAAAATGCGGCAAAGCTAAACTCCCTGTCCGGACTTGCCGTCACCAAACTGGATGTTCTGGATGATCTGGATGAAATCAACATCTGCATTGCCTATGAACACAAAGGAAAAACCATTACGAATTTTCCTGCGGAAATTAAAATCCTCCAGGAATGCACCCCTGTTTATGAGAGTCATCCCGGATGGAAACAGAATATTTCCAAGCTCAGGAATTTTAAGGATCTTCCCGCAAATGCCCAAAAATATCTGGCAAGGCTCGAAGAATTGTCCGGCGTTAAAATAAAAATTATTTCCGTGGGACCGGGAAGAGAGGCAACAATTATAAAAGAACGCATTTTCAAATAGACTTTTCATTTTTTTTTGTGTATAACGCTTTCTTGCAGTCGGGATGTGGCTCAGTCTGGTAGAGCACAGCGTTCGGGACGCTGGGGTCGGAGGTTCAAATCCTCTCATCCCGACCAGCTTTCAAATGGCCTTTCTGAAAGAACTCGGGATAGATAATGCCGAAGAAGTCCTGGGGCTGAGGCTTGGGGAAACGCTTCACTGCGTCCATGCCTTTGAAAAGCCCAATGGCTGCGGCACAACCGAATCCTGTTTGTCCCGAGGGGCGGCCATTGCAGAGGACAAGACCCAGAAACAGGTTTGCGCCCTTCTCAACGACAAAACCGGGACCGTCACTAACACTTGTCTTCTTATCAAGGCCCAGCCCATCCGGCTGGAAGATAACCGCTGGATCCTTATATATGCCCAGGATATCACCCGGCAACAGTTCTGGATCAATCTGGAACGAATTTTTTTCCACGATAGTAACAATGTCCTGACCTACTTCATACAGACCATATCCTCGTCTCCCGGATTCTGGGGAATATGGTCATCAATGCCTTTGAGTCCTCTGACCGGAATGAGACCATCCATTTAAAAGCCTCTGTGACGGCGGGCCATATTTCTTTTGAAGTCCGTAACGCCTGTTATATCCCTCCTAAAATTCAAAAATAGATATTTCAACGGCATTTCAGCACCAAGCCCGCTGAAGGCCGGGGCATGGGAACCTATTCCATGAAGCTGTTGGGTGAAAAATATCTGCACGGCGAGGTTTCTTTCCTTTCCTCAAAAGAGGAGGGAACCGTTTTTACATTCCGATTGCATAGATAAAAGCTTGACAAATCTCTAATTTCTTAACATTTATAAGAATTATTTTTTGTATGTTTGATTAGAAACTAAAGGGGATTAAGTGTTTTATCATTAATTTATCAGAATTAAGGAGCAGTTCATCAATGCAGATTCTTGAACGTGTTGTTTTTCTTATCGACAGTCTGAGTGACAAAATCGGCCGCCTTGTCGGGTGGCTCACAACCCTGATGGTCCTGGTCGTATTTTATGATACGGTTATGAGGTATGCATTTAATAAGGGGAATGTGGCCCTTCAGGAGCTGGAATGGCACCTGTTTTCCATTGTTTTTTTAGTCGGCGCGGCCTATACCCTGAAAGAAGGGGGGCATGTCCGAGTAGACCTCATCTTTGTCAATCTGTCGGAAAAAACAAGGGCATGGATTGATTTTCTAGGGGTTTTTATCTTTCTGATCCCCTTTTGTGTGGTCGTTATTCTCTCAACCCGGGGATTTATCCTGAATTCATGGGAAGTCAAGGAAATTTCACCTGATCCGGGCGGGCTGCCGGCTCGCTATCTTTTAAAATCAATGATTCCATTGGGGTTTTTTCTTCTCATTGTGCAGGGTCTGTCGGAAGCCGGTAAAAAATTCATGGTCATCACCGGATACCGGAGAAAGGGGGAGAATTCATAA
>JAABTB010000468.1 GCA_011390085.1 Desulfobacula sp. | reverse complement strand
CATCAGACAGATTATTCAGCTTTCCAGCAATATCGGTGCGGCCAAAATTACGGAATCCATCGGAGATAAGGCCTTGTATAATTGCCTGTCCGGCTTCGGGTTCGGCAGCAGAACCGATATCGGCATTACCGGAGAAACCCCCGGCAACCTGATCCCTTACCGGAAATGGTCAAAAATAGACTCCGGGGCCATCTCCTTTGGCCAGGGCATATCTGCTTCAGCACTTCAATTGATCACCGGCATCAGCGCCATTGCCAACGGCGGAAATCTCATGAAACCCATGCTGGTGAAAAAAATCATCTCCGGTCAGGGAGAGGTCATCCGGGAATACCAGCCTGAAATTGTCCGCAGGGCCGTCTCCCCTGAAACCGCCCATGAAATCAAGGCCATGATGAACCTGGTGGTCAGCCCGGAAGGCACCGGAACCAAGGCCATTATAGACGGGTATGAGATCTGCGGGAAAACCGGCACGGCCCAGAAAGTAACCGAGGGCAACAAGGGATATGCAAAAAATAAATATATCTCGGTCTTTGCCGGATTTGCTCCCCTGGATAATCCGGAACTGGCCGTTCTGGTCATCGTGGATGAACCTCAAAAACAATACTACGGCGGCGATGTGGCGGCCCCGGCCTTTAAAACCATCCTGGCCGAGTCTTTCAATTATCTGAACATTCCGCCGGAGAAAAACAAAACCCTGGTGGCCCTGGCGCCGGAAGGAGGGGAAAATTGAAACTGTCCCTCCTCCTTAAGGCCTGCGGGATCGACGCCCCCTCTTTCCTGAAGGATGGGAAGGCCCATGACCCGGATATCCTGTCCCTTGCGTCCGATTCAAGGAATGTCCGGCCCGGCAGCCTCTTTATTGCCGTGGAAGGCCTACGGGCCGATGGACATGAGTATATGGGCCAGGCCATGAAGAAGGAGGCAAGCGCCGTCATCGCCCAACGCAACCCGGAAAACCTAAGCTCCGTCATCCTTGTTGATCATTCAAGAAAGGCCATGGCCGGCCTGGCCGCGGCCTTTTATGGAAATCCATCGGAAAGCCTCGTCCTTGTAGGCGTCACCGGAACCAATGGAAAAACCACCACCACCTGGATTCTGGAACGTATTTTCAGGTCTGCCGGCTTCAATACCGGCGTCATTGGAACGGTGAATATCCACTATAACGGAAAGACCTTCGATACCCCCGTCACCACACCGGATTCCATAGACCTCCAGAAAACCCTGGCTGAAATGAAGGCGGCCGGGGTCACCCATGTTGTCATGGAAGTGTCTTCCCACGGGATTGATTTGAACCGTGTGGATTTCTGCCGGTTCGATGCCGGCATATTCACCAACCTGACCCAGGATCATTTGGATTACCATAAAAACCTGGAAGACTATTTTCAATGCAAACGACGGTTTTTTACTGAATTTCTGGGCGCCAAAGGGAAGAACAATGCCCCGGCCGTTCTGAACATTGATCATGAAAAAGGCGAGGCCCTGTTCAACAGCCTGGATTGCAGGAAGATTTCCGTCAGCACTGCAAAAAAGGCAGACATTTATACACGGGATATCCGGGATGATATCAACGGACTCTCCGGAACCCTTTGCTTCGGCGACACGGCGGTTCAGTTTTCATCCGCCCTGACCGGACGGTTCAATCTTGAAAATATTTTATGCGCCGCCGGTGCGGCCCGGGCCCTTGGTATCGAACCCGCAACCATTAAAAAGGGTATTGAAGCCTGCCGATCCGTGCCGGGAAGACTTGAAAAAGTGGACAATCCCATGGACCGGTTCATGTTTGTGGACTATGCCCATACGCCCGATGCCCTTGAATCCATCTTAACCACCCTGAAAGCAAGGGCTCCCAAAAGGCTCATCACCGTATTCGGCTGCGGCGGGGACCGGGACCGTTCAAAACGGCCTTTGATGGGCCGGATCGCCTGTGAATACAGTGATATTGCCATTGCTACCTCGGATAACCCGAGAACGGAAGACCCGGAAGCCATTGTCCGGGATGTCCTGAAAGGCATGACCGGCACGGAAAGACTCACCCATGAGGATCCTCTGGTCAACCCCTTTAAAAAAGGGTTTCTGGTGGAAACCGACCGGAAAAAGGCCCTGGCCCTGGCTGTGCGGATTTCCAAACCCAAAGATATCATCGTAGCCGCCGGCAAAGGCCATGAAACTTATCAGATAACAAACGAAGGCACCATTCATTTTGATGACAGGGAAGAGCTTCAGAATGCGGCCCATGAGTTT